>JALYLP010000638.1 GCA_030774195.1 Actinomycetota bacterium
CCTGCGACACCCGGTTTAGGAAACCGTTGACTGGCGGCCGAGCTCGCGACGAAAGAGACTAGCCTCGAGCCATGAGGCAACGATACGCCGGGGGGACGTGGAGCCTGGTGTTGCTCATCGCCCTCGCTTCCTGCACGTCCTCCCCAAGACCTATTCCCACTGGTGGAGCGACTTCCCCGTACGCTCGCTACTACTTCGTCGCGCCGAAGGACACCGGAGTCCTGGAAGTGTGGGCCAATCCGGCGACGATCTGTTACTCGACCCAGAGCTTCCCAGCTAGGCCCATCGTCCTCATCGCAATGGTGAACGGAATGTCCACGCAGGTCGCGTCCTATCAACCGCCTCGGGTGCAATACTGCGACCGGGAAGCGAAGCAAGATGTAGTTGTAGGTCTCATCGCCCATCCATCCTTCTTCGCCATCAGATGGTCGGCGCAGCCTGGGGGGCAAGTCGTCGAGACTCCGCTCAGAGCGATCCCCAAGTAGCGCCGTGAACCAGGCGTCAACCTGTCGCGAGAGACCGCCACACGCCGCAACTCAATCGAACAAGCACCGCCGGGCAGAGCGACAGGCTCGACAGGCCGAACTCGAGCTTGCGGCTCTGGAGCCATACCTAAGCGGCTTCCTTCTTCCCTTACGAGAGCTGGCGCGATCCCGTCGCTACCAGCTGGAGCGTGCCGAGAACCGGAACGAGGACGAGGATGGCCGGGTGGTGGATGCTCACTGAGCGATCGCTCCAACCCGTGAACCGACGGGATCACGATGCCAGAAGTTGACGTGGTGACCGGAGCCTTCGGCTATACGGGCAGGTACATCACCGCACGCCTGGTGGAGTCCGGCAGGAGCGTGACGACTCTCACCGGCCACCCGGATCGCCCGAACCCGTTCGGAGGTCGAGTGGCTGTCGCCCGCTTCGACTTCGAGGATCGGCGAAAGCTCGCTGGGCATCTACGCGGCGCTGCCACCCTTTACAACACGTACTGGGTACGGTTCCCGCGCAGGGACGTCACGTTCGAGCGGGCAGTCACCAATAGCGAGACCTTGATCCAGGCGGCCGTGGACGCGGGCGTGCGCCGAATCGTCCACGTGAGCATCACGAACCCGTCCGAGGACTCGCCGTTCGAGTACTTCCGCGGTAAAGCCAGGGTCGAGAAGATGATCCGCGACTCGGGCCTCGGCCACTCGATCGTACGTCCCACGGTGATCTTTGGGAGAGAAGACATCCTCGTCAACAACATCGCTTACATCCTGCGCAGGGTCCCGATCTTCGGGATCCCCGGCTCGGGGTCGTACCGGCTTCGGCCGGTCTCGGTCGAGGACGTGGCCGATATCTGCGTGCGATCCGGACTCGCGGCGACCAACGACGTGATCGACGCGGTCGGTCCGGAAACCTTCACCTTCGAGGAGTTGGTCCGCCTGATCGCTCGAACCATTGGCACGCGCGTGCTGTTCGTGCATGTTCCACCAGCCGCGGCCCTGATTGCGGCTGCTTCTATCGGCCGGGTGGTTGGCGATGTCATCGTGACTGGCGACGAGCTGAAGGGCCTGATGGCCGAGCTGGTGACAACCGATGGTCCGGCGACCGGCACCAGACGACTCACGGAGTGGTTGGCGCAGACCGCCGATGTCGTAGGGAGGCGTTACGCCTCGGAGGTCTCACGCCACTACCGCTCGCCCATGCCGGCAGGCGACGACTTCGAGTGATTTCACCTCTATCGCGTTAGGGGTGGATCACGACCGGCGTGCCCAGGCGAAGGAGAGGGACCAGGCGGCGGAGAGCGGCCGCCGGCACCCGCAAGCAGCCGGCGCTGACCGACCGTCCGATCGAGGCTGGGTCGTTGGTCCCGTGGATCGCGAGCTGGTTCCCTCCGGACCAGCCGGCCGGGAGGTTCGGCTGGATGCCCGAGATGCCGAAGGCGTAGGTCCCAAGAGCGCCGCCAAACGGGAACGAAGCGCGGTCGGTGACGAAGTAGCTACCGATCGGAGTCGGTGAGGACGGCGAGCCGATCGCCGCCCGTGTTCCGAATAGGACCCGGCCGCGCCGCTCGACCACGACCCGGTGCCTGGACAGGTCGACGTCGACTTCGAGGAAGGTGGATCTGCGCTTGAGGCCGCGAAGGCGGATCCAACCCGTCGTCCCCGACGCGCTGTAAGGGACGGCGAGTTCGCCGAACCGTCTGTCGGGACTCAAGTGCTGCACCCAGGCGACGGTCGGGGTCCGGTAGTACTTCGATCCTGCCGGGAGGATGCCTACCACCCTTCCATGCCCGGGGTGCGCGCGCATGGCGACGTCGTGCGTGATCCGGACCAAGACGGAGGATGCCGACGACGGCTCGCTCGGTCGCGCGGGGACAGCGGCGATCTCCGGCGGAAGGTCGGCGCCGGGGCCGGATCGCACGCCGGTCGTATGGGTGGTCGGCCTCGCGGTCCCATCGTTGATCTGTGCCGCCGACGCGAGGGGAAGGCCGAGGGCAAGTACGGCGGCCACAGCTGCGACGAGCACGGAGCCTCGAAGAGTGAATGCCTTCATCATCGGCATATCGACCCGGCGCCGCGCCGGCTGAAGCGCTCGCGGGCCGGACACGTGGGCGAGGGCTCGAGACGCGCCATGCTTCAAGGCGAACGCGCACCGGATCCGAGGCGGATGACAACCGGAAGGCGCACTGCGGAGTCAAGAGTTCGAGGACGAGGGGGACCTGCTCATCGAACAGGAGATCCACCATTTCATCCAGACCAGCTATCCGCGGGTGGTCGTCGGCGTGGCGTTCCTAACGGGGAGCGTCGCGGCCGCTGAGGATGCCGTGCAGGAAGCGCTGGAGCGAACGACTACCGGAATCATTCTGGACGCAGTCACGAAGCTGGTCGGTTGCGGGATCTCAACGACAGTGTTGCAGGACCTACGCTGCAGAGAACAACAAACCTCGCTACCGTCAGCAGAGTGACGAGGAACGCTGCTGCGAGCGCGATGGGTAGGAACTCCCGGGCATCCGAAGCGGCGAGCAACACACCGCCCCCAGTCGCTCCGCACGCGAACGCGAGCCCAAGTCCGGCGATTCTCCCCGGTGGAACACGCTGGGTGGAACCTCCAACAGCGGTGAACCCCGCCACCAGGAGGATGGCCACAAGGCCCCGGATGAGGAGGGCCATCCAAGCGCCGCATCCTTCTATGTCGCAGTCTGTGTTGTTGCTCGA
>JALYLP010000639.1 GCA_030774195.1 Actinomycetota bacterium
GTCGTGCAGGTGCCGGTCGAGCCGTTCGGCCACTTCCCGGTCACGGCCGCGCCCGGTACGACCGCCCGATCCTGATCCTCGACGAGGATCCGCACCTGTGCGCGCCATCCGGTGGCGAGCAGCGCGCTCGTGTCGTCCAGATCGCCGATGTGCACGGTGGGCGCCGGGGGAGGAGGCGGCGCCGTGCCCCCGGGGCCGTGGAACAGGTCGACCGCGAAGGACCCACCGGCACCGTCGTGGTCCGTCGGGAAGTTCGGATCTCCAGGGAACGGCTCGATCCGGATCGAGTAGGTGCCGGCGACCGTCGGCATCGCGTGCAAGGTCTCCTGCCGGCCCAGGCCGCACTCGTCCCCGGCGGCGCACGTGCTGGCGTCGAGCTCCGTTCCGTTCGGGTCGAGCAAGGAGGCGTCCAGGTCCGGGTTCCACTCGAAGAGCAGGCACCCGAGAGGACCGAGGTCTAGCACGCAGTACGGGGCGCCATCCACCGTGATCGTCGCGGCGATCGGCACCCCGAGGTCACCGGCTGCGAGCGTGAACGTCTTGGTCGTGGTTCCGAAGTCGGCGACCGAGCCGGTGAGGCGTTGGTACGCGGGGAACGACGTCTGGCCCGAGCCGCCGGCGGCCTGCGCGACGGCTTCGTACCCGTCGAGCAGTCCGGCGCCCCACTCGTTGTCCTTGCCGGAAGGACCGACATCGAATGCGGTGCCTTCGATGTCGGCGCGCACGTTCGCCTGCGTCCATCCGGGTTGCTTCTGCCGCAGCAGCGCGGCCACACCCGACACGAACGGTGTCGCGAACGAGGTGCCGGTGCCCTGAGGACCCCCGACATAGTCGGAGACGGAACCGGCGGCGGCCGACCCGATGTTCACGCCCGGCGCCACGATGTCGGGCTTGATCCTGTTGTCCAGCGTCGGACCGCGGCTCGAGAACGGCGCGAGGTACGGGCCCTCGGCGTGGTACGGCGCGCTGGCCGGCGCGGACCAGTCGGCCGTCGCGCCCACCGTGAGCGCCTGGACCGCGGAACCGGGCGAAGCGATCGTTCCGGGGAAGTCGCCGGCGTTCCCCGCCGCGGCCACGACGATCTTCCCCTTGTTCAGGACCGCGGCGTCGACCGCCTGTGAGAGCCCGTCCAAGCCGTCGGACGGTACGTCGGAGCCGAGGCTGAGCGAGATCACGTCGACGCTCGCCCGGTTCGCGCACCACTGGATCCCGAGGATGCCGAGGGAGTCGTCGCCCGATCCGGTCGCATCGAGGACCTTCGCCGCCGACAGATCGGCCGCCGGAGCGACACCCTTCATCAGTCCGGCGATCGGACCGGGGCCGACCCCATCGCCAACGGCGATAGACGCCACGCTCGTGCCGTGGCCGTAGTCGTCGTAGGGGGTCGAACTGCCGTTGATGTAGTCGACCCACGGGATCGGCATTTTCGAGTCGAGCTGCTCGTGGTTGGGATCAACACCGGTGTCGACGACGCAGACCTCCGTCCCGGCGCCGGTCGCCGAGTAGGTGTTCTGCGCAGCCGTGACCCCGAAGTCGCGGTTGGCGGCGTCATCGAGCGCGCGGATCGTGAAGTTCTGCTCAACGCGCAAGACGCCTGGGCGGTGCGCCATCGACCGGACCTGTCCCGGCGTGAGCCGGGCGGCGAACCCGGGGATCAACGAGAACGTCGTGTCCACGCGCCCGAGGTCCCGGCGAGCTCCTCGCATCGAGCCGCGGTCGGCGAACGTGGCGACGACGTCGAACCGCTTCGCCGGATCCGCACGCGAGAGCTTCGCATCGAGCCCGTCCGAGAGATGGTCGCGGTTCCGGTCGACGAGCGCGTGTCCGTGGTTGGACGCGTGGTCGGGGCGGTGAGGGGAAGCGGCCGCCGGCGCCGCGATCGGGACGGCGAGGAGTCCCGCGGTCACGAGCAACGCCACGCAGCGCCGCTTCACCCTGTTCTGCATCGGTCCGAGCCCCTCGGGACGAAAGCGGCACAAGTGTCTCCGAGCGGTCGGAGGCGCGCAATCAGTCGATGGTCTCGGTCCGCGGTTGCCGCCGGAGGCGCCGATCAGGGGACATCGCCTCGGCCGTTTCCGGCCGAGAGCTAGTTGCCGTGCTCGTACTTGAACGAGATGGCGACCCTGGCGCGGTAGTGCGTCACGTGCCCCGCGTCGATCGTGACGTCCAGCTTGACGACCTCACCGACCCGAAGGTCCCGGAGCGTCGCCGCGGCGGTCTCCACGGCGTGTTTGGCGGCGTCCTCCCACGAATCGGTGCTCGTCCCGATCACCTCGGTGACCCGGTAGATGCTCTCGCTCATGGCGCCCTCCCTCGACGACGAGGGCCCATCCTCGCACGGGTTCGCCATGGACGTCCGTACACTCGTTCGGTGTCCGCCCCGGCGATCAGCGTGTATGAACGGGTCGGCGGGTTGCCGTTCTTCGAGCGGCTCGTCGACCGGTTCTACGACGGGGTCGAGGGCGATCCGATGTTGCTGCGCCTCTACCCCCATCCGGAGGATCTCGCCGCCGCGCGCCGGCATCTGTCGCTGTTCCTCGCCCAGTACTGGGGAGGCCCGCCGACGTACTCGGATCAGCGAGGGCACCCCAGGCTGAGGATGCGTCACGCCCCGTTCGCGATCGGACCCGAGGAGCGAGACCATTGGCTGACCCACATGCGGGCGGCCGTCGCGTCGCTCGAACCGGAACCCGACATCCGACAGGCTCTCGAGGCGTACTTCGAGACGGCGGCCGAGTCGATGCGCAACCGCTTCTGAGGTCAGGTCCTGCTGAGCCCGGGCGGGATCGAGCCCATCCGGCCGGCCTGGTAGTCCTCGATCGCGTCGATGATCTCTTCCTTCGTGTTCATCACGAAGGGGCCGTACCAGGAGACCTGCTCGCGGATCGG
>JALYLP010000640.1 GCA_030774195.1 Actinomycetota bacterium
GGACGGCGGCGGCGCCGGCCGCGTCGTCGGTCTCCGCCATGTCGCCCTGGGGGATGGCCGGCGCCGCCTTCAGGAACGCCTCGAGGACCGACGACCAGCGGATCGCCGTGTCCTCGGCCTTCTCGTAGAGGAACGTCACCACCTGGTTGCCCGACATATGCGTTCGGCCCGGACCGAGGACCGACCCGCCCACGGTGTAGACGTCCGCCAGGTTCACGGTGAGACCTCCCACCTGATCGATCGTGTCACCGAACCCGTTGAGGTTCATCACGGCGTAGTAGGGGGTCCACACCCCCACCGCGTTCGACACGCAGATCCGCATCGAGTCGCCGGGGAGTTCCTGTACCTGCTCGGTGGGGGTCTCCCCCTGGCCCGGGGCGATCACGGTCATCCCCGGCGGGAGCACCAGGCCGGCGGGTGGCTGTCCTCCGCCGGTCCCGACCACCGCGAGCAAGGCGCTCGGCGCGCCGGTGACGGAGAAGGCCAACAGCTCCGACGGCCCACGGCCCTGCTGACCCGTCGAGTCGGTCGCGGTCGGCGACGATCCAGCTGACGCTCCGCCGTCCCGCAGACGCGTCCAGGCCAACACGATGGCGACGACGACCAGCACGGCAACGACGGCGTAGATCCGGCGACGGCGGAGCGACGCGTCGGCTCTCGTGGTTCGCGACGGCCGCACCGGACCGTCGCCGAGACCCAAGCTCACCGGTAGAGCCCCACCTTCCCGACGTAGCTGACGACTCCCTCGGGCACGAGGTAGCGGATCGGCTGCCCACGCGCGACCCGCGCGCGGATGTCGGTCGAAGAGATGGCGAGCGCGGGGATGCTCATGTTGCTGATGCCCTCGTGTCCGGGCACCTGCTCCTCGAGCGCGGCGATGTCGTACCCGGGCCGGGTCGCCGCGATGAAATGAGCCATCTCGAACAGCTCGGCGGGATCCTTCCACTGGAAGATCTCGAGCACCGCGTCGGCGCCGGTGATGAAGTACAGGTCGGCGCCGTAGATCTCCTTCATCGCCCGCAAGGTGTCGATCGTGTACGTCGGGCCTTCGCGATCCACCTCCACCCGCGATACCGAGAAGCGTGGGTTCGACGCCGTCGCGATCACCGTCATCAGGTACCGATCTTCGGGTGGGGAAACGACCTCGTGCTCCTTCATCCAGGGCTGCCCGGTCGGCACGAAGACGACCTCATCCAGCTCGAACTGGTGCAGCGCTTCCTCCGCCGTCACCAGGTGGCCGTAGTGGATGGGATCGAACGTGCCGCCCATGACGCCTAGCCGTCTCCCCATCGAGCGGAATCCTACCGCCGGCCTCCGCCCGGCCGGTCAGGCGCCGAGCCATCGTTCGAGGTCGACGACGTGTTCCGCGTAATGGATCCACGCCGATTCCTCGAACCATCCACGCGCGTCGGTCGTCAGGGTGGGGAGCGCGCCCAACGCCTCCCGCGCGATCACCCGCGCGGACTCGAGCTCCGCGCGCGCGGTGGGGATGTCGAGCGTCCGCGACAACGCGAACCAGGCGCGGTTCAGCTCGTCGACCATGTCTTCCTGCGGCCGATACGTCCCCTCGCGCATCCGCTCGAGCTGTCGCGCCGCTTCCGCCAGCCAGGCGCCGATGTGGAACATCACGTCCTTCGGCGACCATCCGTCCGTGGTCACGGTCGGCTCGTCCAGCCGGTGGGTCGGGATGCTGCGGAGCAGCACGCGCAGCCGCTGCCATCCCTGATCCTCTTCCAGGAGGATCCACTCGAGTTGGGGATCGTTCATCGTCCCCCGTCCTCGGTGTCGGGCACGAACGCGAACACGAGACCGCGGATCTCGACGTCATCGCCCTCGGCGACACCGGATGCTTCGAGCACCCGGAACACGCCTTCCCGCCGGAGGTTGCGCTGGAGCTTCGCGAGCTCGTCCTCGTCGTCGAGGTCGGTCTCGAGGACCCACCGCTCGACGCTCCGGCCCTCGACGTGCCACGTGCCCCGCTCGTCGCGTTCGACCGCGAACCGCGGGCGGCCGGGACGGAGCACGACGTGCGTGCTCCGCTCGGGCTCGGAGGCGGCGGCCTCGCTCGCGAGGGCGTCCACGCGCGCCCGGAACTCGTCGAGCCCCGCGCCGGTGAAGGCGGAGACGGCGAGCGCGTCCGGCAGCAACGCCGCCGCGGCCGTCGCCGGATCGTCGACGAGGTCCGCCTTCGTCCCGACCACGATCGACGGCCGGGTGATGAGCGTCTGGTCGTAGCTCCCGAGCTCCCTCCGGAGCACGGCGAGGTCCGACGTCGGGTCGGCGTTCGACAGATCCACCACGAGCACCAACGCGCGACACCGGACGATGTGTCGGAGGAACCGATGACCGAGGCCCTTGCCCTCGTGCGCGCCCTCGATCAACCCGGGGACGTCGGCGACCACCGCCCGCCCATCGGCGGTCTCGGCAACGCCGAGGTTGGGCGTGAGGGTCGTGAACGGATAGTCGGCGATCTTCGGCGTCGCGGCCGTGAGCCGCGAGAGCAGGGTCGATTTGCCGGCGTTCGGGAGCCCCACGAGCCCGATGTCGGCCACGGTCCGCAGCTCGACCCGCAACTGCTTGGTCTCCCCCGGCTCACCGGGCTCGGCGACGCGCGGGACGCGGTTCCGCGCGTTGGCGAGCTGGGCGTTCCCACGGCCGCCCCGGCCGCCCCGCGCGACAACGACCCGAGCCCCCTCTCCCACCAGGTCGGCGAGCGGCCCGTCATCGTCGAACACCATCGTGCCGTCGGGGACCTGGATCATCAGGTCCTTGGCGGAGGCGCCGTCGCGCCGGGTGGATCGACCGGATCCGCCCGGCCGCGCCCGCTGATGCGGGTGATCGGCCAGCCAGGAGAGATCGTGGATCCCGCGGGCGACCTCGAAGACGACCGATCCTCCGCGGCCTCCGTTCCCCCCGTCCGGACCGCCGCGCGGCTTGTACGGCTCGGAGTGCAACGAGGCGGACCCGTTCCCGCCCCGCCCCGCCTCAACGAAGACCGTGCACTCGTCGGTGAACATCCCGGATAGCGTAGGTGGTCGCGAGGCGTCGCCGCCGCGAAGATGGAGCCCGTGATCGAACCGACCACCGTGTGGATGGTGCATCTCGACCGCGGGCATGGCGACGAGACCGAGGGGACGCTGTCGGCCGACGAGTGGGAGCTCGTCTTCGTGGACGTCGCCTCACCGGAGACGACCCGCTTCCCGTTCGTCGACATCGTGAACGTCAAGCGCGTGCTCGGCTCCCCGGTCTTCACGGTCGGATGGCGCCGGGACGACGAACGGCGCGAGACCGCGTTCTACCTGACGCGGCCTCCTCCGTTGGGAACCCTCGCTCCGGGAGGAGCACCGCCGGACGTCCCCGACCTCAGGGCAGCAACGTCATTGCGCCGGAGCGGCCGGTGGCGTCAGCGTCGGGACAACACGCGGTACCTCGCCGCGACGGCGGCGTCGTTGAAGGAAAGACGCGACGCGTTGGTGGCTCAGATAAAGACGGCGATGAAGCAGGCGCGCGGCGAGCGGTCTTAGGCCTGCGCGGCCGTGACGGTCGCGTATCTCCGACCGCGAGACTGTCGGTAGTCGACGACACCCTCGCGCGTGGCGAACAACGTGTCGTCGCCGCCCTTGCCGACGCCGTCGCCGGGGTGGATCTTCGTGCCACGCTGGCGCACGATGATCGAGCCCGCGGTGACCGTCTGGCCGCCGTAGGCCTTCACGCCGAGCCGTTTCGACGTGGAGTCACGGCCGTTCCGGGACGAGCCGCCGCCCTTCTTGTGCGCCATAAGGTCTCCAGGCTACCAGCCGTCTCCGTTGCGGCCTAGCCGAGCTCGACGGTCTCGATCTGCAGCAGCGTGAGCTGCTGACGATGTCCGGTCTTCTTCGCGTAGCCGCTCTTGGGCCGGTACTTGAAGACCTTGACCTTGTCGCCTTTCTTGTCGCCGAGCGGCTTGGCGGTGACGGTCGCCTTCGAGGCGGCGGGGCCGGCGTGGGTCTTGCCGTCGTCGTCCACGACGAGCAGCGGCGTGAACGTGACGGTCTCGTCCGCGCCCACCAGCTTCTCGACCTCGATCACGTCCCCGGCCTGCACCTTGTGCTGCTTGCCGCCGGTCTTGATCACCGCATACATCGTCAGACGACCCTCTCAGTCAACGTCGTAGGTGAGGATGATGCCCCGGCCTTCGCAGGTGGGGCAGATCTGGGAGAACGATTCGACCAGGCCCGAGGATACCCGCTTGCGAGTTACCTGCATCAAGCCGAGCGGGCCGATCTCGAACACCTGCGAACGCGTCTTGTCGATCGCCAGCGCGTCGCGCATCGTGTCCTCGACCTGCTTCTTGTTCTTCTCGAGGAGCATGTCGATGAAGTCGATCACGATGATGCCGCCGATGTCGCGGAGCCGGAGCTGACGGGCGACCTCCCG
>JALYLP010000641.1 GCA_030774195.1 Actinomycetota bacterium
ATCTCGATCCCCACGGGCGTGCTCTTCTTCCTCTGGCTCGCGACGATGTGGCGGGGCAAGCTCCGTTTCGAGCCTCCGATGCTGTTCGCGCTCGGCTTCATCGCGATGTTCCTGATCGGAGGGATCAACGGTGTGTGGGCGGCGTCGCCTGCGATGGACTTCGCGATCCACGACACGTACTGGGTCGTGGCGCATCTGCACTACGTCCTCTTCGGGGGAACGATCTTCGGCGTGATGGCGGGCATGTATTACTGGTTCCCGAAGATGACCGGGCGGATGCTGTCCCGGCGCCTGGGCGTGTGGCAGTTCTGGGTGCAACTGGTCGGATTCAACCTGACGTTCTTCCCGATGCACATCCTCGGGCTCCGCGGGATGCCGCGGCGCATCGCCGACTACGCGCCGGATCGCGGGTGGAGCTTCCTGAACCTCATCTCGTCGGTCGGTGCGTTCGTGATCGCGATCTCCATGATCATTTTCTTCGCCAACATCTTCCTCACGCTTCGGAAGCCACGATCGGCGCCCGACGATCCGTGGGGGGCCAACACGCTCGAGTGGGCGACGTCCTCTCCGCCGCCGGCGCACAACTTCGACTCGTTGCCTCCGATCCACTCGGATCGCCCGGTGTACGACCTGCGCACGGCGCAGACGGAGCAGGAAGCATGAGCGCGGTGACGGTCGATCGGGACCGGGCGCCGCGAGAGATGAGCGGTCCCGTCCTGGGGATGGTCCTGTTCGTCGCCTCGGAGGCGATGTTCTTCGCCGCGTTCTTCGCGGGCTACTTCACGATCCGCGCGAACGAGACCGTCTGGCCGCCCAAGGGGATCCCGCACCTCAAGATCGACATCGCGACGATCCTCACCGTGATCCTGGTGGCCAGCAGCTTCCTCGTGCAGATGTCCCTCCGATCGATCCGCCGGGGCGACCGGAGGCGAGCCCTCGGCTGGCTCGGAGGCACGATCGTCCTCGGGGTGACGTTCCTCGCGCTCCAGCTCTACGACTACTCGCAACTCGGCTTCGGCCTGAAGGACGGGACCTTCGGAACGCTCTTCTACGTGATGACCGGGATCCACATGGCCCACGTGTTCGGAGGCGTCGTCTTCCTCGCGCTGGTGTTCGCTCAGGGTGCCGGCGGCCGGCTCTCGGCCTCGCGTCACGACCCCCTCGCGGCCGGCGCCATCTACTGGGACTTCGTCGATGTCGTCTGGCTCGCTCTGTTCACGGTGTTCTACCTCCTCACACCGAGGTGAGCGGGTGAGAGCGGTCTCGCGGGTCTTCCTGTCCCTCACCGGGTTCCTACTGATCGCCGGGGTCGTCTATCGGCTCAGCAGCGGGGAGCCCATCGGCACGACCCTCCTGCTCGTCGCCTCCGCGACCTTCTGCTTCCTCGGGCTCGTGGCACGTGCGCTCGCCTCCGGCGAAGAACCCGAGGAAGCGGCGACGGAGGAACTGGTCCACGTGGCCCCGACGATCTGGCCCTTCGCGTTCGCGATCGCCGGAGTGGTCCTGGCGCTCGGACTCGTGGTCACCGGATGGCTGCTGCTGCTCGGCGGGGTGTTGTTCGTGCTCTGTGCCGCCGGCTGGCTCCGGGACGTGGCTCGATCACATACGCACGCCGACGGATCGTAGAGACGCTCAGCCTCGCACGATCAGCCAGCCTGCGATGAGGACGAGGGTAATGATCACGACGATGAAGACGGTCGCGTGATACTGGCTCCGGCTCGGGCTGGGCAGTCCCGCCGGGTTGCAGCGGCCGCACACCGATTCGCCTGAAGGAACCGGATCGCCGCACCGCATGCATCCCTCGTATCGGTTCCGAACTCCCCTCACGTCCTCAACCTCCTCTGTTCCGTCGTCATGGACAACCGTCATGCGCTCCCGAGGCCCTCACGAGCCGAGGCCTCGTGGACCGCGGTCTGTTCCCTCCTCAGGAGGAGCCGCGCGTCGATGCGTGCCGCCTCCTTCTCGTCGCTCCGCATCCAGTCGAACAGGACGAAGGCGAGCGCGGGCACGATCAAGAACATCGTGCCCGCCCACATG
>JALYLP010000642.1 GCA_030774195.1 Actinomycetota bacterium
TCTACCGAGTGACCTCCGCTCACGCGAACTTGCCACACGGGACACCTTTCGCTTCGCACGTCGAAGGGTCCCTGGGGCATCCACGCCTTCGGATGTCCCTGCCCGTGATCCGGGCGAAGGATTCCCGCTCCTCCCGAGCCCGCTTAGTCGCCTGAAGTCCCGGATGGCCCCGGTCTCATAGGCTGGGCGACATGACGGTCTCCCGCCCCGCGGGGTCATCCGAGCGCGCGGTCGACATGGTCTTCCTCGACATCGGGGGGGTGCTCTACTCGGACCAGCGCTATCGCGACTCCATCCGGATCGCGTTCCGTGAGCTCGGCGCGGACTTCGCCGATGAGGAGTTCGACGCCGAGTACACGGCATGTAGGCGCGACCAGACGGGTTCGTTCCGCCGGAGGCTGACCGAGCGGTTCCTCGGATCCTCCGCCCGGTCCGCCGAGGTGGAGGCCGTCGCCTCGGAGCACTGGCGGTACCGATCCGGCGACCTGTATCCGGACGTGCGCCCGGCCCTCGACGAGCTTCACGGTCGCTACCGGCTCGGGATCCTCGCGAACCAACCGAGCGCGGTGCGCGCCGCTCTGGAGCGCGACGGCATCGACCGCTACTTCGACGTGTGGGGAGTCTCCGAGGACCTCGGCCTGTCCAAGCCGGACCCTCGTCTCTTCCGCCACGCGCTGGAGGTGGCTGGAAGCGAGCCCGACCGCACCGTGATGGTCGGTGACCGACTCGACTACGACATGCGGCCAGCGAAGGCGAGCGGGATGCGGACGGTGTGGGTCCTCCGCGGCGAGGCGCCGGACGATCCGACTCCGGATCAGCTGCGGGAACCGGACGTCGCCATCCGTTCGCTTGCCGAGCTCCCCGCCGCCCTCGAGCGCCTGTGAGCGACGTCGTCGCCCTTCCGACCACGGATCGCCGTCGCGTCCTGATCGTCGGCGGCGGCTACGTCGGCATGTACACGGCCCTCGGGCTCCAGCGAGCGCTCTCGCGCGTACCGATGGAGATCACGCTGATCAACCAGGAGAACTTCATGACGTATCAGTCGTTCCTACCCGAGGTGGCCTCCGGCAACATCGAGCCGCGACACGTGGTCGTCTCCCTCCGTCAGACGTTGCGGAAGGTGAACCTCGTGGTCGGAGAGGTCCTGCGCATCGACGCCGAGGCGCATGTCGCGCACGCGCGATTGATGGACGGCCGGGAGGTGGACCTCGACTACGACGTCCTGGTTCTCGGGGCCGGCTCCCGCTCGCGGGTGCTCCCCGTTCCCGGGCTGAAGGAGAACGCGGTCGGCTTCAAGACGCTCGAGGAGGCGATCTACCTTCGCAATCGGGTGCTCTCCCGTCTGGACGCGGCCGCGGAGGAGGACGACGAGGGGAAGCGCCGCGCGGCGCTGACCTTCGTCGTGGTGGGAGCGGGCTACGCGGGCGTTGAGGCGCTCGCGGAGCTGGAGGACCTCTCCCGCGCAGCCGTCGCGGAGATCCCCAACCTCTCGGTGTCCGATCTCCGATGGGTGCTGATCGAGGCGTCGGAACGGATCCTCCCCGAGCTTGACCCCGGCCTCGCGGAGTACGCGCGCCGACGGCTGGAGAGCCGGAACATCGAAGTGTTGCTCTCCACGCGCCTCGAGTCCGCGGAGGCAGGGGTGATGCGCCTGACCAACGGAGACGAGTTCCGCGCCGACACGCTGGTGTGGACGACCGGCGTCAGGGCAGAGCCGCTCGCTGCGCATTTCGGGTTGCCGGTGGACGAGCGGGGACGCCTCCGCGTCGACGAGTTCCTCCGTGTGGAGAAAGTCGCGGATGTCTGGTCCGCGGGGGACACGGCGGCAGTTCCGGACAAGGACGCTGGAGGGCACTCACCACCGACCGCGCAGCACGCGCTCCGGCAGGCGCGAAGGCTGGCAGCGAACATCCTCGCGACCTTCGAGGGCAGGGAGCTGGAGCCGTTCCGCTACCGGAACCTCGGGCAGCTCTGCTCGCTCGGCCGATACAAGGGAGTCGCGATGGTGATGGGCGTGAAGCTCAGAGGATTCCCCGCGTGGTTCCTCCACCGGAGCTACCACCTCGCGATGATGCCGACGCTCGGCAAGAAGGTGCGGATCGCCTTCGACTGGACGGTGGGGTTGTTCTTCCCCCGGGACGTCGTGCAGCTGGGCTCCCTCCAGTCCCCGCGCGAGCCCTTCGAGCGTGCCGCCGAGGAGGAGGGTTAGCGTGGGTAGGCGTTCTCTACGCTGCGTCACGCTCGCTGCGGCTTCTCGACGGAAACGGCTACCTCGAATCAGGAGGTCGTCCACCGAATCGAGACGCGACCGGGGTCGAAGCGGATACCTTAGCTTCGCTCCCGACTGCGAGTACGCTCGTACGATGAAGTAGAACTCCAGTCTGGGGCGGTGATGGCGACGCGGGAACGGCCCGCCGTCGCCGGCTCGAAGAGGCATGTGCTCGCGTGTCGAAGGACGAGAGCCCGCGAGGAGACCTAGGTGATGCTCTCGTGAACCGGTTGACGCCGGAGCCGTCGGCGCTCGCGGGCGGGGATGGTCGTGTGTGTGAGAGCCATCGGCGGCAGCGGCGCCTGCGTGTAGTCGAAACTGCCTGAGTAGTCGTACGCATCGGCATCGCCCGTGCCGAGCGCCGGGATCCCGAACGTGTGCTCGATGAAGGCGAGGATCGAATCCGTGGACGCGACGTTGGAGTCGGTGAACCCGGGCTTGGCATAGGGCCTGACGATCACCATCGGCGACCGGATACCGTCGCCCTTGGGCGGGGGTACGGGATCGTAGAAGCACCCGCAGTCGTCGTATGTGATCATGATCGCCGTCGAGTTCCACTGCGGCCCGTCCATGATGGCCTGAACGATCGTCCCGATCCAGTTGTCCCCCATCAGCATCGACGTGTTGTTGTGTTGAGAGCTCTTGTAGGTCGGGATGACGAGCGCGAGCTGGGGGAGACGTCCGTTCTGGGCCTGCGTCAGGATCGCCGACCATGGTCGGAAGCGATTGAGCTGCGACGTGTAGAAGCAGTCGGCGAACGCGGGGCACGTGCTCCAGGCATATCCGGTGCCGACGCTGGTGTCGAGGGTTCCCTCTCCGCCATCGATCCGCCACGAGCGCCCCGCCTTGTCCATCCGATCCATGATCGTGGGCACCCAGGGGACGGGAGATGCACGGTACGGACCGAACCCGTTCCGATCCGGGATGCAGGACGGGACGAGGATGAAGTCGCCGGTCGGTTGAGGCCGCCACGCGGCGTCCATGTAGCTGTCGCATCCCCATCCCGGCCCGCGGTCGTGGAACTGCGAGATCTTCGGGATGTTCCCCTGAAAACCGTCGGTCGTCGCGGAGACGAGAGCGATGTGCGACACCCACGACGAGTAGGCGCTCGAGTTGAACGTCATGTCGGAGATCACGAACGAGCGCGCCAGTGCCGCAAGGTTCGGGATCTGCTTGGGGTCGTACTGAACGTAGCATGGGTAGCCGTCCGCCTCGGTGCAATGCGTCACGGTGTCGAAACCGTTCATCGGGTCGCCGTTGATGGCCTTCTTGGTCTGACCAGTTCCGTGGCCGATCTCCGGGACGCGATCCGTCGGCGTGGCAAGCGGGATGGAGCTCCCGTCGTGGAGGTCGCCCTCCGTCGTCCCGAAGCATCGTTGGTCGACGACGCAGAGCTTCCCGAGGACGTCGTTGAACGAGTGGTTCTCCATGTAGAGGACGACGATGTGTTGGATGGGGGTCCCCGAGATGGTCGCCGCTGGAGCGGGCTGGGATCGCTCGGCGAGCCCGCCCACCGCAAGCATCAGGACAGCCAGAAACGTTGCGCTTCGCAACTGCATCTGCTCCGGTCGGATCGCGTCTACGCGGGAAACGGCGCTCTGGATGCTAACGCGCGAGGCATCCGCGTGCCACCGCACACATTCGGACTCCGCGACCCCCGCAGCGGGAACTCGGCGTGCCGGCCTCAATCGTCAGGATCCGTGTCAGCGGCAGTTCGCTGTGCTTCGCGTCCCCTGCACCTCGGGCTCGCTCGGGTGATACGCCGGATGAGCCGTCGGCCGCGTAACAAGGTGTCAGGTCGATTCCGTCCACGGTCGCAAGCCGTCACAGCGGGACTTGGCGCACGCCGCGGGGGGCCGCGACACCTTCGGGAACCAGCGCTCAGTCACGTCTGTTCCCGCTCCGGTGCGAACCACGAGATGTCCGCGGTTCACGCGGAGCGATGTCGAATACCCCCCCCGATTTCGAGGGGCGTGGGGCACAAGAACTCGATCCGGCAGCCCCGCCGGAGTGATCGGTGGTTAAGCATCGCTCGCCATGACAGTATCGCCGCCATGCTTGCTTCACTCCTCTATGGGTGCTTCCATGTGGTGCTTCGTTGGCTCGTCACCCCTGTCGCGCCAAGCATCGCTCCGAGGATGCTGATTCGGGTCGAGCACGAGCTGGCTGTTGCAGGATTGGCTATTGGAGCCAACGTTTGCCCGGGCCTTCGCGGCCAGCGCAGAGGAGCTCATGCTTCGGATGATCACGAGGGTTGGGCTGGCCCTGGCGCTTGCCGCATCGGGTGTGATGATCCACGCGGCGCCCGCCGGCGCTGCCTTGAGCGGGGCCCCTGACAGAACCTGGATGACGAATGGGATCGTTTACTCCGAGGTCGAGTCCGGGAACACCATTTACATCGGCGGCCAGTTCACCCGCGTAAGCGGTTGCCCGCCGGAGGTCTCGTGCCCATCCAAAACCATCGACGTATTGAACCTCGCCGCGCTGGACGCCACGACGGGGACTCCGGTCTCCGCGTTCAGGCCCCGCATTGAGGGGACCGACGCGATCGTCTACGCACTGGCCGTGCTGGGTGGCAAACTCTTCATCGGTGGCCAGTTCGCGGCAGTGGACGGCACGCCTCGCCGGAACCTCGCAGCAGTCGACCTGGTTACAGGCGCGCTCGACCCGAACGTGGACCACCAGGTAGGGATCGACAACTCGGACCGCATCCGCGGGATGGTGGCGACGGACACACGCGTCTACGCAGTGGGGGCGTTCGTCGAGATCGACGGCCAGAATCGCAGACACCTCGCAGCGTTCGACGCCGGTGGCGCGCTCGACCCGACCTGGCAGCCGCGCACCAATGGCGGCGGCACGCACACCGTCACCATGACCTGCGACGGGTCCGCGGTGATCGCCGGCGGAGGGTTCCGGGAGGCTGCCGGGTCGGGGGGCTCGAGGCAAGAACGGCTCGGGCTTGCGATGTTCGACGCGGCTTCGGGAGCGCTCAACCCGTGGGCACCCGATAGCTCCGCGCTTCCGCCATACGCGTACCCGTACGATCTAGCCGCGAACTGCTCCCGCCTCTTTGTGGGCACCGGTGATCGGAACAAGATCTTCGCTTTGTCGCTTACGCGCAACCCGGGAGCCCTTCTGTGGATACTGACGACAGATGGCAACGCGCAGGCTGTCGCGTTGCGGGGCAACCGCCTTCTGGTCGGCGGACACTTCCATGTGGTCCCGGATGTAAGCACGGGTCAGGACGTACCTCGATTACACTTCGCGGTGCTGGACCTCAACGGCAACCTGCAATACGACTGGGTCCCGTCGTTTGGAGGGCACATCCACACGGGAGTGTGGGACATCTTGGTTGCGGGTCGCCAGATATGGGTCGGGGGTGGGTTCACCGATGTGTCCGGCGTCGAGCAGTGCGGCGTCGCGAGGTTTACGGACGTCCAGTAGCGACGGGCTCCGGCGAGGTAGCTTCGTCGTCTGTTGGACCAACCGAGGGTGGTTCCTCCACCGGAGCTACCACCTCGCGATGATGCCGACGTTCGGCAAGAAGGTGCGGATCACCTTCGACTGGACGGTGGGGTCCTTTCACCTATCCTGAGCCCCCTGAGTCCTTCGAGCAGATCACCTCGCTGATCGCCTACGCGATTGGGATG
>JALYLP010000643.1 GCA_030774195.1 Actinomycetota bacterium
CCGGTAGCGGCGAGACTGCGGCCCGTCGAGGAGGTCACGATGAGTGATGGCCACGTCTCGGTCGCACGGCAGTTCATGGAGACCTATGCGGCTGGCGACGCAGACGCCTTGCTCGCGTGCTTAACCGAAGACTGGGTGCTTCACGAGCAGGACGGAAGCAGCACCTCGCGCTCCGACCTGGCCGAGATCACTCGCGTTCACGCGGACGCTTTCCCCGAGAAGGAGATCGAGTGGGTCAATGAATTGGTGGACGGCAACCGCGTGGCTCACTACGTTCGCTTCGCGCTCGTCCACTCCGGCCGCTACCACGACCTCGAACCGACGGGTCGGCGAGTCGAGCTTTGGGAGATGATCTTCCACCGGTTCGCGAAAGGCCTGATCGCGGAGAGTTGGCGCATGACGCACCCGGGCGGGGTGTATGCCGCATTAGCGGACAAGCAATAAGGCGCGACCATCCACGACGGTGGGGAGCGGGAAAGGGTTTCAAATAAGCCTGGTCTGTGCAAATGACCAGCCTTCGTCACCTTCGCGGTCGAGGGTGCAGTGCCACCGCTGGCACAGAACCAGGTTCGGCTCGTGCTCCTGCCGCCTTGCGGGCACGCTACTGTGTAGCTCGTGCGGAATGAGGGTGCGTCACGCTAACGAGGCTCGGCGTAGGTGGCCGCCCGGCTCTTGCCGCGGTCGTGGTCTTGCTGGTCGGTTGCACGAGCAGTGACGTCTCATCGTCCTCGGGCTCGCGGAGCGAGTGCGCAGGTGCTACGGCGGCGGATGTCGTCCTACCTGGGCAGGTTCTGTTCGACCGGACGAGTGAGGGTGATGTCCACACCATCTTTCTGCTCGTGGCCGGATGCGAGAGGCGGCTCACGGAACCAGGTGCCTACGGGCTGGGGAGGCTATCTCCCGACCACCGCCACATCCTGGTGATGCCCGGCGGGGAGATCCCGCCTCCGATCTCCGGGGGCACACTTGACCTCGAAGGGAAGCACTTCGAGCGGCTGAAACTGACGGACCCCACTCTGAACTTGGTTCCCGGGCCGTGGTCGCCTGACGGATCTAGGATCGCATTCGAGGGATGGGACGACTCCGATCCCTCTCGAACGGGCGTATACACGGCGCGAGCCTCAGATGGAGGGGACCTGGTCCGGGTGACGACGCGCCCGGGCCTCCGACATGACATTCCCCTGGATTTCTCCCCGGATGGACGTCAGCTCGTCTTCTATCGATCAGTGCACGTCGATCCTGACCCCCATGTGGGCGGCTCACTGTGGGTCGTTGGGGTCGACGGGAAGGGCGCGCGCCGCATCTCCGGACTTGCTCATCCAGCCGATTGGGCCCGCTGGTCGCCGGACGGGCGGAAGATTCTGTTCGCGACCCAACGCACCGCGCCGTTGGGCGTCATATGGACGGTTTCACCCGACGGCTCCGATCTGGTGAAGCTGTTCGTCGACCCCACTGGACGCTTCCCGATCACGCCGACCTGGTCGCCGGACGGGTCGCTGATCCTCTTCGCATTGGACCCCACGAACGACGAATTCACGCACCCGAATAACAGCTTGGACGTCATCAACGCCGACGGCACACATCTGCAACAGGTGATCGGAGCGGCTGACTTCAAGAGGTGGCCCGAGTGGTGGAAGTAGGAGGCTCGTGCCCGTTCGGCGGCAGTCTACCGCCGCGTCAGCCTAGGAGGTGTTCGGGCCCCCCGACTTCGACAAACGATGACTACTGTCCCACCACGCCGTGTCGCAGCTCTTCGAGCTCGGCACGGTTTTCATCCCCTATGCGACCGGAGCGAGGCAGGAGACCGCCCACCTGTTGATCGACGAGACGCTCGGCAACAAGACGACGAGCGACGTGCTCATGGCGCTGTGGTTCGTGTTCAACCGAACGGCAGCGCTCAGGTTCTACGTCCCGGGAATACTCCCTGGCCCGTTCATGCATCCGCTCCTCGCGCCGTTCACGGCTGGGGGCGTGGGGTGCGGCGGGAGCGTGGTCGAAGGTCTGGCAGCAGAAGGACTGAGGACGTCCGAGCCGTCCATCCCTCGTGGCCGATCATCACCCCGGGCGCGGCGTCAGGCCCTGACCGGCGTTTCTGGCCCACGTTTCACCAGGCTTTGACACTTTCGCCGTGGCTGTGTTCATGTTCCTGTCGGATGAAGAAGGAATCGCCGATGAGACGCACCTCTCGGCACCTTCTGATTACCGTTGCTTTTGCCGCGACAGCGTTGACGACCGCTGGCGTGTTACCGGCTCACGCGACGGCGCCTGGAGAGAACGGACGGATCGCGTTCCGCGTGTACTTCAACGAGGCGCACACGCTCGGCTCGATCTTCACCGTCCGCCCGGACGGTACCGGGCTCATCCAGGTGACCCACCGAGGAAAGGTCCTCCTCGACACGGAGCCGGATTGGTCCCCCGATAGCAGATGGATCGCCTTCTATCGGGTGGCCGCCA
>JALYLP010000644.1 GCA_030774195.1 Actinomycetota bacterium
GGATGAGCACAGGCAGCAGGAGTGCCGGGAAGAGCTTCACCGCGGCCCCCAGGCCGAGGGAGATCCCGGCCGCCGCCGGGCTCGCCCGACCGAAGAGGAGATAGAAGCAGCCGATCGTCAACGCCACCGCGAGGAGGTCCCAGTTCTGGAATGAATAGAGGACGAGTGGTGGCCCGAGCGCGAAGATCAGTGATCGCCGGCCGGGCGCGAGGCGCGTGAGCATCGCCGCCACAGCCAGGCCCGAGGCCGCGGCCACGAGTCCGTTCAGCTGCACGAATCCGGCGGCCGAATGGGCGAGCGTCGCCGTGGCGCCGACCAGGAGGACGACGACCGGGGGGTACTCGATGTGTTCGGGCGGGAAGGTCCGAATGTGTTGCAGGTCGTTGAGCGAATACAGCAGGTCGACATCGTTCGCGCAGAGCGTCGTCCACTGTCGGCCATCCCACGGCCGATCCGTGCAGTTCGCCTTCAGGGCGTACCCGAGCAGCAGCGCGACGCTCGTGATGAGCAGGATGATCCAGAGGAGTGCCCTCCCGGGCCGCTGCGTCTCCGGCGTCATGCTGCGGAGGGATCCGGTTCGGCTGCCGCCTCCGCCCCCTGGAGCGAGGCCGGCTCTGGCTCCGGCTCCGGCTCCCGGCGGATCCAGGCCACAAGGCACCAGACGAGCACCGCAGCCCGCGCGAGCACCGCGAGCTCGAACATCCCGAACGACACCCCGTTCACCCATCCCCCGATGTTCGGGTCGATCCGTCCGAACCACGCGAATCGGGTGACGAAGACCGCCACGTCGGCGATCTCGAACGCGACGAACCTGCGGACGTCCGGGAGCGTCCACGCGAACCAGGGGAGGAGCCAGAGGCCGTATTGCGGGGAGTACACCTTGTTCGACAGCAGGAACACGACGAGGAGCGGAAATGCGAAGGTCCATGCGGGGAAGCCGGGATGCCTCGCGGTCTTGAGGTGCCAGATCATCACGGAGATGCCCACGAAGACCATGAGCGACAGAAGGCTGATCGCCTCCGTGTGCGTGCAGTACGGCTGGCCGGTGACCGCCTTGCAGCCGATAAACCACAGGCTGTCGTAGTCCGCGACGCGCGTCGAGTTGAATCGGAAGAACTCGCTCCAGCTGCCGAAGGAGACGAGGGCGAACGGGAGATCCACCAGGAGCCACGCGCCCGCCGCCGCCCACATCAGGTGGACCGCGCGATCCGGCTCCCGGCTCCGGAGACGCCCGAGGACGAGCGGGACGAGGAGCAGCCCCGGATAGAGCTTGGCCGCGGTTCCCAGTCCGAGGAGGATCCCCGCCCAGACGTCGCGCTTGCGCAGGTACGCGACGACACCTGCGGTCGCGAAGGCGACTGCCATCAGGTCCCAGTTCATGAACGCGTAGATCAGAAGGGTAGGAGCGAGTGCGACCATCAGCGCCCGGCGCCCTGCCACCATGTACGTGCCGATCACGGTGACGAACGCCGCGACCGAGATGACGGTCGCGTTCGCCGCGAAGAACGTCGCGAAGTCCCGCGCCGTCGGCGGAGGAGCCGGCCCGGGCCCGCTCCCACCCGGGATGAGCCACGCCGCGACGCGCATCGTGTACATCGTGAGGACCGGGTACTCGTCGCACTCTCCGGCCGCCGGAGCGCAGCGGTCCAGGTAGGGAAGCCGGCCTCCGCTCAGCTGCTCAGTCGCGAGCAGGGGGACGATGTCGGAGTAGCAGAGTGTCCGATATTGGCGACCGTCCTGCCACACCCCCGAGGCGCAGTGCTCCTTGTGGACGAAGCCGAGGATCAGGGTTCCCGCGAGACACAGCAGGACGAGACCGAGCCCCTCCTGCCTGGACGGTGCGCGCATCGGGGGATTATGCGGCCCAGCGCCTCCAGGGAGTGTGGTGCCCTAGAACTCCACGTCGTTCCCGCCGGACTCGTTCACCGCGGTCGTCGAGCAGGCATTGCCCGCTCGGTCGGTCGCGGACGCGGAGGGGGTCCAGACCATCTTGGTCGGCGAGCTCACCGTGTTGCCCGTTCCGCTGGCGTTTCCGAGCGTGATCGTCAGGGCGGAACCGGACTGCACCAGGGAGGACGGCGTGCCGGTTGC
>JALYLP010000645.1 GCA_030774195.1 Actinomycetota bacterium
CCCAGGCCGGCGCCGGCGCGCTGACCCTTCGTGAACGCGCGGTACAGGAGGTAGGCCACGACCCCCACCACGATCGTGGAGCCCAACATGAACGTCGCCGCCGCGTTGATCGCGGGCGTCGGTTGGCTTCGCGCGAAGCTGTAGATCTTGACCGAGAGCGGCTCGCTCGTCGCCGGGCCGGACAGGTACCGCACCGTGACGAAGTCGTCGATCGTGTCGGCGAACACGATCGCGGCGCTGGCGAAGATCGCCGGGTAGAGCATCGGAAGGAGCACGGCCCGGATCGATTGCCTCGGCGTCGCGCCCAGGTCCATCGCCGCCTCCTCGTAGTCCTTCCCTATCGACAGCAATCGCGCGCGCACGATGATGACCGGATACGAGAGCTGGAAGGTCACGAGCCCCAGGATCTGCGCCGGGGTTCCGAGGGGGACGAACTTCAGCAGGAAAGAGAACACGAAGAACAGGGCCAGTCCCAGGATGATCTCCGGCATCACGAACGAGAGCAGCATCACGAAGTTCGCGCCGGTCGCGACCCTGCCGCGCCACCGATCGATCCCCAACGCGAAAGCGACCCCCATCGGGACCGCGATCACCATGGTGCTCAGCGAGAGCTTCAGGCTCTGGATCACGGCGGAGTGGAGCTCCGGATCGTGCAGGAGGGAGTCGGACGGATCGGTCCACCACCACTGGAGGCTGAACAGGTGGACCGAGCTGCTCGAGCGGGTGGCGTTGAACGAGACCGCGATCGCGATCACCAAGGGGAGCAGGGACCAGACGATGTACCCCCAGGTGACGGTGGCGAGGATCGTCGGTCGCCGCCACGGGTTGCGGACCCATCGGCGAACGAACCCACCGCGGGCGCGTGGGAGGGCGCTCGACTGCGGACCACTGAGCACGTGTTCGCTCATCGCGTCTCCAACGACCTCGCCGTGCTCCGCAGGTAGTAGAACATCGGGATGAGGAGCAAGGTCATCAGGATGATGACGAACACGGCGGCCCGCGGGCCCTGACCGGTCGAGCCGTACGCCTCGTCGATCAGGTTGCCGAGCATCGTGGTCCTGGGCGACTGCGACAGGAGGTTGTTCGTGTAGTAGTCGCCGAACATCGGGAGGGAGACGATCACGAGCGCGGCCAGGATGCCGGGACGCGAGAGCGGCAGGGTGACGCGGAAGAACGTCCTGGCCGGGCCGGCCCCCAGATCACGACCGGCCTCCAACAGGTTGGCGTCGATCCGGTCCAGGAACGCGTAGAGGGGCAAGACCATGTACGGGATGTAGCCGTAGATCAGCCCCATGATCACGGTCGATGGTCGCCCGCTCAGCCAATCGACCGGTTGCGGGACCACGTGGAGGAACGTCAGGATCTTGTTGATGTATCCGTCGGTGTCGAGCAGGTTGATCCAGGCGAGCATGCGCATCAGGTAGCTGATGAAGAACGGCGCGATCAGCAGCGCGAGGAGGAGAGCCTTCCGCCTGCCGCCGTAGCGAGCCACGTAGTACGCCACCGTGTACGCAAGCACCAGGCAGAGGGCGCTCGCGATGACGACGTACTCGAAGGTGTGGACATAGACATGGCGGTAGAGCCCGAACGAATCGTCGAGCACCTTGCCGAACTGTTCCCCGCTCCACCACCACGGCTCGTAGACGGGCAGCGGGTTCCGGAAGATCTGGTCGACGGTGCCGAAGGCGATCGAGATGACCGTGTACAGCGGCAGGACGAACAAGATCGCGAGCCAGAGCGTCGCCGGGAACGTGAACGAGGGCCAGAACCAGCGCGGATAGAGGACCCCTTCCTCAGCTCCCCCGCGCGAGCGGCGGCGCCGACGGGCGGGCTCGGCCTCGCTAGGAACCGACACCGGCGGTGAACTCGGACCAGATCTCGTGCCAATGGTCGTCGACGTCCGCCGGCAGGGGACCTTCGCGATACCCGATCGCGAAGTCGCTCTCGCGCACCGCGGCGTCCGGCATCCACGGAGCCACGTACATGGCGGGCGCAGCCCAGCTCGAGGACCGTTTCGAGTACAGGCCCTCCGTCTTCGTGAGCGCGTCCACGTTCGCCTGCGTCTGTGGCGGCTGGTAGCCGTTCCAGGAGAAGTTGTCCATCGCGTGACGGAACGTGAGCCAGAAGTTGATGAACTCGTGCGCCAGCCGCGGATGCTCCGCGCTCTTCGGGATCGCGATCAGGTCGTTGTCGATCGGGCCCTTGCGATCCTCGGGGAACCAGTAGCCGAAGCCCTCATAGGCCGTCTGCGTGTATGGGGCCGCGTACTCCCAGCCTGCGACGACGTCACCCGACCACGCCGTGGTGACCGCGAACTTGTCGTTCTGCAGCTTGTTGTACGAGGCGTCGTAGGCGATCCTCGGGTCCACCGCATCGATCATGGCCAGGAGGTCGGTGCGCACCGTCTCGAGGTTGGCATCGTCGCCGGTGTTCAGGTCCGTGATCCCGTTCTTCATCAGCGCGATCGCCATCACGTCGCGGTAGCTGGGGTACACACCGACCTTGCCCTTGTAGGTCGGGTCCCACAGGATCGACCACGGGTTGTCCATCCCGTGGATCACGTCGTCGGGGATCTGGTCGCGCCGGTAGCCGATGCCGGTCGTGTAGATCGTGTACGGCACGGAGTAGCGCCAGCCCTGATCGTAGTACGGGTTCTGGAAGGCGGCCCAGTTGTCCTGCTGGAGCGCCGGGATCAGGTCGTGGTTCAGCGGCTGGAGCAGATCGGCGGCGACCAGCTTGCCGAGCACGTCGATCGTCGGGAAGAAGACGTCCGCCTTGATCTTGCCGCTCGCGAGCTTCTGGACGCCCTCGTCCATGTTGTTGAAGGTCGTGACACCGGAGAACTTGATGCCGTTGTC
>JALYLP010000646.1 GCA_030774195.1 Actinomycetota bacterium
GCGCGGCGAAGCTCAACGTGCTCGAGGCCATCAGCTACGAGTGAGCGCGGTGCGCCGGCCGGCCTGAGGCCGTCGGCTATCCTCAAGCGCATGCCCCGCCTGAGCCTGCCCGACGGCACCTCTCAGGAGCTCCCCGAAGGGGAGCCGGTGGGTGGCGTCCTCGGTCCGGACGCGATCGCGGCGAAGGTGGACGGCGAGCTGAAGGATCTCTCCTTCGTCCCGGCCGGGGATGTCTCGGTCGAGCCGGTGGAACCTGGTTCGGACGACGGCTTGCACGTGCTTCGTCATTCGGCAGCGCACGTCCTCGCCCAGGCCGTCTCCAGGCTGTGGCCCGGAACGAAGTACGCGATCGGGCCCGCGATCGACGACGGCTTCTATTACGACCTCGCGATCCCGGCGCACGTGTCCGCCGACGACCTCCCGCGGATCGAGGAGCAGATGCGCGCGATCGTCGCCGAGGACCAACCGTTCATCCGCGAGGAGGTCCCACGTTCGGATGCCCTCGGCCGGTTCCAGGATCAGGACTTCAAGCGGGAGATCATCGAAGACCTCGCGGGGGAGGAGGGCGAGGTCGGGTCGGGAGACACCGTCACCCTCTACCGCAACGACCACTGGGTGGACCTCTGTCTGGGGCCGCACGTTCCCTCCACCGGCCGGATCGGCGCGTTCACGCTGACCTCCATCTCCGGCGCCTACTGGCGGGGGGACGAGAAGAAGCCGCAACTCACCCGCATCTACGGGACGGCCTGGGCATCCCAGGACGATCTGGAGGCGCACCTGCACCGTCTGGAGGAGGCCGAACGGCGTGACCACCGCCTGCTGGGCCGGCAACTCGACCTCTTCTCGTCACCCGAGGAGCTCGGTCCCGGCCTGTGGGTGTGGCACCCGCGCGGTGGCGTCTTCCGCAAACAGCTCGAGGACTGGGTGCGCGACCTGCATCTGGCGCGCGGGTACGACCTGGTCGTGACCCCACACATCGCGAGATCCGTGCTCTGGGAGACCTCCGGCCACCTCGCGAAGTATGCCGACAACATGTATCCCCCGATGCAGACCGACACCGGCGATTACTACGTCAAGCCGATGAACTGCCCGTTCCACGTCCTGGTCTACAAGTCGCAGGTCAGGTCGTATCGCGACCTGCCGATGCGGCTGTCGGAGCTGGGCACGATCTACCGCCACGAGCGGCTGGGGACGCTGCACGGGCTGCTGCGCATCCGCGGCGGCACCCAGGACGACTCGCACATCATCTGCCGGCCCGATCAGTTGATGGATGAGATCCTGGCGGTGTTCGATCTGACGCTCGAGATCCACCGGACGTTCGGGTTCAGCGACCCCGTCGTCAACCTGTCGACCCTTCCCGGCCAGACGATCCTCGAGCCGGAGATGGCCGCGCGCGCCACGGAGACGCTCGTGACCGCTCTGGAGCGGTATGGGCTGCCGTACACAGAGGCCGAGGGCGAGGGCACCTTCTACGGGCCGAAGGTCGACTTCCATTTCCGCGACGCGATCGGGCGCTTGTGGCAGCTCACAACCGTGCAATGCGACTTCGCGCTCCCGGAGCGGTTCGACATGGAGTACACCGGCGAGGACAACCAGCGTCACCGTCCGGTCATGATCCATCGCGCGATCCTCGGCACGCTCGAGCGGTTCAGCGCGGTGTTGATCGAACACTACGGCGGGGCGTTCCCACTCTGGCTCGCGCCCGAGCAGATCCGGTTCGTGCCGGTGGCCGACCGCCACGTCGAGCATTGTCAGACGCTCGCCGACCTGGCGCGCGCCGCAGGCTTGCGCCCATCCGTCGACGAGGCGAAGGAGTCGGTCGGCAAGAAGATCCGGGCGGCGCAGCTGATGAAGGTTCCGTACGTCGTCGTCGTCGGGGACCGCGACCTCGAGGCGGGGACCTTCACGATCCGCGACCGGAACGGAACGGAGACCCCGGGCGTCCCGTTCGATGCCATCATCGCCGCGCTCTCGGATGAGGCAGGAGCGCGCCGGCTCCAACCGACCGACTTCGCCGCGCTCTGAGGCCGAAGGACAGAGGTTGATGGAGCGTCTCTGGAGCCCCTGGCGGATGGAGTACATCCAGGCGGGCAAGGAGATCGTCGAAGACCGGTGTGTGTTCTGCGCCCTGCTGGAAGAGGGCGATCCCGACGGGGACAGGATCCTGCGTCGTGAGCCGCTCGTCTTCGTCGCGCTCGCGAAGTATCCCTACGCCCCCGGACACCTCCTCGTCCTGCCCACCCGCCACGCCGCCGACATCGAGGAGCTGACCGACGACGAGCAATCGGCCATCGCCAGTCTCGTACGGACCTCCGTTCGCGTCCTGCGCGAGGCATCGGAACCCCATGGGTTCAACATCGGCCTCAACCTCGGCCGGGCGGCGGGCGCCGGCATCCCGGAGCACCTACACTCGCACGTCGTTCCCCGTTGGGGCGGGGACACCAACTTCATGCCGGTGATCGGCCAGACGCGGGTGATGCCGGAGCTGCTCGACGAGACGTTCGCGAAGCTTCGGCCTCTGTTCGGAAAGGATTGACGACGTGCGATCGGGATCGGTCGAGCTCTCGGACGGCGGCCAGCTCGCGTTCGATGTCGAGGGCGACGGACCCGACGTGGTGCTCCTGCATCCTGGTCTCTGGGATCGGCGGACCTGGGACCGGCAGATGACCACCTTCCCCGCGGCCGGGTTCCGCGTGACGCGGTACGACGCGCGAGGCTACGGCGCATCGACACGCCCCGATGCACGGCCGTACTCGCACGTCCGCGATCTGGAAGCGCTCATGGACGCGCTCGGCATCACCTCGGCGGCGCTCGTCGGATGCTCGATGGGAGGTGGCATCGAGATCGACTTCGCTCTTGAGCATCCGGACCGCGTGTGGGCGTTGGTTCCGGTGGCTGCAGGCCTCGGCGGGTTCGAGCCGCTCGAGGAGGAGGAGGACTGGTGGGCGGTCGCGACCGCTCCGGTCGATGAGGCGCTCGAAGCGGGCGATCTGGAGCGCGCGGAGGACGCCCAGCTGGCGATCTGGGCGCCGCTCGGCACGGACGGTCCGGCCGGTGCGCGGATCCGCGAGCTCGCCTTCGAGAACATCCATGAGCTGACGATGGATCAGAGCTCGCACGAGGATCTCGATCCGCCGGCCGCCACGCGGCTCGGCGAGATCGACGCGCCGACGCTCGTGGTCGAGGCGGACCACGATCCGCCGTTCAGCCGCCGGGAGAGCCACCTGATCGCGACGGGGATCCTCGATGCGCAACGGGTCACGATCGAGGGCGCCGATCACGTCGTGAACCTCCGCCAGCCCGAGCGCTTCGACGAGGCGGTGCTCGCGTTCCTGACGGCGGTTCGGCCCGAGCCCTGAGTCGGGTCGTCTAGCGCTTGTGCGCTTCCTCCCGGGACCGCTGGTACTCCTCGATCACCTTCGACGC
>JALYLP010000647.1 GCA_030774195.1 Actinomycetota bacterium
CTCCCGCCTCATGGGACGGGTCTCGAGCTTCGACTGGTTCATCTCGATCGGGCTGCTTCCCGTGTCCTTCGCGCTCACGGCTCCGATCGCCGGCATCTTCGGCGCTCGGACCACCCTGATCGGAGCCGGGGTCGTCGGCGGGGTCGTCACGTTCTGCTTCCTCTTCCTCCCGGGCATGCGCGCGATCGAGCGGAGCGGAGCGATCTTCAAGGCCGGCGGGTCGAAGGACGCCTCCGAGGCTGCTGGAGAGGTGATCGGCGCCGGGCCGGAGGGGAACGGCCTTGGGGTCCTCGGGGCACCCGCTCCTACCCCCTGAGAGGCAGCTCCGCCTGCCGGAAACGCGGCAGAGACCACGAGGCACGGACCCCTAAGGTCACCGGGCACAGCAGCCGATAGAAACCTCATGAAGCGCAGAGCGTGGATGCTCTACCTGGTGGGCGGCGTCGGCCTGACCCTGCTGTATCTGTTCGGGCCGCACTACGTCCGCATCGGTCCCGTCTTCAATCTGATCAGTGCATCCTCGGTCGTCGCGATCCTCGTCGGTGTTCGGATCCACAAGCCGGAGCAGCGACTCCCCTGGTACCTCTTCGCGGCCGGCATCACGTTCTTCCTCCTCGGCGACATCATCACGTACAACTACGAGCGGTTCTTCCATACCGGGTTGCCGTTCCCGTCCGTGGGAGACGTCTTCTACCTCCTCGTCTATCCATGTCTCATCGCGGGCATCCTGCTGTTGATCGCCCGGCGCAACCCCGGCGGTGACCGGGCGAGCCTGATCGACTCGCTGATCATCTCGATCGGCGCCGGTGTGTTGTCGTGGGTCTTCCTGATGGCGCCGTACTGGCACGACGCGCACTCCACGCTCGTCGAGAAGCTCGTCTCGATCAGCTATCCGTTCATGGACCTTCTGCTCCTCACCGTCATCGTGCGGATGGCGGTCGGCGCAGGAAAGCGCGAGCGTTCCTTCTACCTGTTGCTGATCAGCGTGCTGTGTCTCCTCGCGACCGACGCGGTCTACGGGCTGGTGCTGCTCGGGAAGTACCCCCAGAACGGACTGCTCGAGGGCGGTTGGGCGATGTTCTACATCCTGTGGGCAGCCGCCGCGCTGCATCCCTCGATGCAAAGTCTTTCGGAGCCAGCTCCGGACCAGGAGGTCAGGCTGACCCGGCCTCGCCTGGCTCTCCTGGCCGGCGCTTCGTTGATGGCGCCTGCAGTGATCGCCATCCAGCAGTTGCTTCACCAGACGATCGACGTTCCGATCGTGGTCAGCGCGTCGATGGCGTTGTTCCTGCTGGTGGTGGGACGGATGGCGGGCCTGGTGCACAAACAGGAACAGTCGGTGACGCGGGAGAAGGCGCTCCGCGAGGCCGGTGCCGCCCTCGTGACCGCGACCAACCGCGAGAGCATCTACTCCGCCGCCCTGGATGCGGCCGGCGCGCTCGCCGGGTCCGCCTACGGGCTTCGGCTCTGCCTCGTTTCGGGGTTCCCCGCGCAGCTCGAGGTCGCCGCATCGGTCGGCGGGGAGGTCGAGAACGCCACGTTCAAGCCGGTCAAGATGTCCACGCTTCCCGACACCGTCTCGAGCCGGCTGTTCCGACGCCGCTCGGTCGAGGTCGCCGCACACGAGGCGTCGATCCGCAAGAACTTCGGATATCCGTCCGAAGGCGGCGCGGTGTTCGTTGCTCCGCTGTTCATGCGCGACGAGCTCAAAGGCGTGTTCGTCGTCGCGGGAGACGCAGGGATCCCCCGCGTCGTGCGGGACGGCCTCGACGCACTGGTTTCACAGGTCGCCCTCGCCCTCGAGAGCGCCGAGCTCACCGAGGACCTCCTGCGCCGCCAGAGCGAGGCGCGTTTCAGCTCCCTCGTCCAGAACTCCTCCGACGTCGTCATGGTGATCGAGCCCGACACGCGGATCGGCTACCTGACGCCGTCGATCGAGAACGTGTTCGGCTATCTCCCGGACGAGCTCGAAGGCACGAGGTTCGCCGACCTGCTGCATCCGGACGACAAGACGCGCATCCTCACGTTCCTCCAGACCGTCACGAAGGACTCGGAGTCCCACTTCGGCCTCACAGAGTGCCGGGTCCTCCACAAGAACGGCTCCTGGATCTACGTGGAGACGCTCCCGACCAACCTGCTCCAGGACGAGAACGTCCGCGGCATCGTGCTCAACACCCGAGACATCAGCGAGCGGAAGGCCTTCGAGGAGCAGCTGTCCCACCAGGCGTTCCACGACTCGGTCACGAACCTGGCGAACCGCGCGCTCTTCCGCGACCGCGTCG
>JALYLP010000648.1 GCA_030774195.1 Actinomycetota bacterium
TCCGCGGCGACGAGGCGCTCGCGGTCTTCACGTCGGCGCGCCAGGCGATCCTTGCCGCGACGCGTGCGCAGGATCGGTTCCTCGAGGAGACCCTTGCCGATCCCACGCTCCCGCTTCCGGTGGGGATTGGGCTCGACGCCGGCGAGGCCGTTCCCGTCGAAGGCGGCTATCGCGGCGGGGCGCTCAACCTGGCCGCGCGGCTCTGTGGCCAGGCTGGCCCCGGCGAGATCCTGGCGAGCCAGGGCGTGATCCACCTCGCGCGCAAGGTCGACGGCGTACGAACGCAGGATCGTGGCGAGCTGCATCTCAAGAACCTGACGGAGCCCGTCCGCGTGTTCAGGCTGAGCTCCGAGGAGTCCGATCCCGCGGTCCGGTTTCGCGAGTTCGCTCCCGCACCGCCGAAGCGGGAGGCAGCTCCGATCCGGCTGGCCCGTGCCCATCCGGTCGTCGCGGTCGTCGTCGCGCTAGTGTTGATCGCGGCCGTCGCGGTGCCGGCCGGGCTTGCGCTTCGAGCGGGCGGCGCGCCCGCGACGATCGCCGGAGACGCCCTTGCGATCGTCGGCATCGACAGTGGCACGCTTGAAGGATCCGTTCCGCTCGCATCGCGGCCCGGCGACATCGCGGTCGACGCTAGCGACGGCTCGGTCTGGGTGACGCTTCCGGATCGCGGCGTCGTCCAGCAGATCGACCCCGGGACGAAGTCGGTCCGGGACACGATCCCCGTGGGAGCCGACCCGGTCGGCATCGCGATCGGGGACGGCTCGATCTGGGTGTCCAACGGCGGCAGCTCGACCGTGTCGCGGGTCAGTCCGGATACGAATTCGGTCGTCGGCACGATCGCTGTGCCTGGCGGGCCGGCCGGCATCGCGGTCGACCAGCACGGGGTCTGGGTGGCAGACAGCTTCAACGCGTCGGTCTCGCAGATCGACCCAGTGAACGGAACGGTCAAGACCACGATCCCGGTCGGTGACCATCCCGTGGACGTTGCAGTTGACGCTCACGGCGTATGGGTGGCGAACGCCGTGTCCGGCTCGTTCTCGTTGATCGATCCGGTCAGTGGTACCGAGGTTCAGCAGAAGTCGGTGGGCAACGGCCCGCAGGCCATCGATGCCGAGGCCGGAGGCGTCTGGGTCGCCAACTCACTGGATGGGACCGTTTCGCGCATCGATGCGACCACGAACACGATCGGGCAGACGATACAAACGGGCTCGTCCCCGAGCGCGGTGACGTTCGCGGGGGGATCGACCTGGGTGTCCGAAGGCCCCGAGGGTTCCATCGCCAAGATCGAACCCGGGTCGAGCTCCGTCGACGAGACGATCCGTCTGGGATCCGAGACCGGCCATGCAGCTGCTGGCGATGGTGTCCTGTGGGTGAGCGTCCGAGGCTCACAGGCGGCACACCGGGGCGGGACGCTTACGGTTCAGGCGCTCGACGCGAGCTTCGACACCCTCGATCCATCGATCGCCGGCCTCACACCGACGTGGGACATGCTCGCTCTCACGAACGACGGTCTGGTGAGCTTCCCTCGGACGGGAGGCCTGGAAGGGACGACCCTCGTGCCCGACCTTGCGCAGTCCCTTCCGGAGCCGAGCCCGGACGGGGAGACGTACACGTTCCACCTGCGCCAGGGCATCAGCTATTCGAACGGAGAGCCCGTGCGCCCGGAGGACTTCCGTCGGGCGATCGAGCGGGTGTTCTCGAACTTGGACGTGAACGGGGCTCCGTCGCCGGGGGTCGCATACATGTCGGGCATTGTTGGTGCTGATGCCTGCAGCCCCGGACGCTCGTGTGACCTGTCCAAGGGGATCGAGACCGTTGATGCCGCCGGCACGGTCACGTTCCACCTGACCGAGCCAGAGCCCGACTTCCTCTATCGCCTGGCGTTGCCGTTCGCGTTCGCCGTACCCGCCGACACGCCGGATCGGTTGGCGAAGAACCAACGTGTCCCGGCGACGGGGCCGTACTTCGTTGAGCGCTCCACGAAGGGCAATGAGATCGTGTTCGGCCGCAATCCTCTTTTCACCTCGTGGCCTGCGAGGCCCGACGGGTTCCCCGACACGATCGTCTGGCGTCTCGGCTCAGATGCGCGTCGGATGGCAGCGGATGTCTTAGGCGGCGGCTCTGATCTCATGTTCACGTCGCCGGATCCAGATCAATTCAACGAGCTCTCCGGGAACGATGCTGGCCAGTTCCATCTGACGCCGGCGCCGGCGACCTGGTTCATGAGCCTCAACACCCAGGTGGCCCCATTCGACAACGTCGACGTTCGCCGAGCACTGAACTTCGCTGTGGATCGCCGCCGCGTCCAGAAGCTGATCGGGAACGACACGACACCTACGTGTCAGATCATGCCGCCGAACTTTCCTGGCTATGCGCCGTACTGCCCCTACACCCGCTCCCCGGGTGGGACGTGGACGGCCCCAGACTTCACGAAAGCGCAGAAGCTCGTGGATCGATCGGGCACGGCTGGGACGAACGTGACGGTTTGGTCCAGCCCCCCATTCTTCGCAACGGTCGGGAGCTACTTCGTGGGGCTGTTGAACGACCTGGGTTACCAAGCCACGCTGAAGTCGGTCGATATCGATAGCTATCGAGCCGCTCTCTACGGCAAGCCCCGGCAGTCCCAGATCGCCTTCTCGGGCTGGACCACGGACTACCCCGCAGCATCCGGCTTCATCGGCGCACTCGCCGGCTGCACGTCGCCGGGGAACGAATCGGGTTTCTGCGACCCGGCGATCGATGCTCGGATGGCTCGAGCAGAGCGTCTCCAGATCACCGACCCGGCGAAGGCACGCGATGAGTGGGCGTCGATCGAACACGACGTGATGGACCAGGCGCCCTGGGTCCCCTTGGTGAACCGATCCTTCGCGAACCTCGTCTCCCAACGCCTCGGCAACTTCCAGGTCAGTCCGCAATGGGGCCCGCTCGTGGACCAGATGTGGGTGCAGTGATCACGGTCCTGTACGACGAGGACTGTGGGTTCTGCCGCTGGTCCACCGACAAGCTCAAAACGTCGGACACGCGCCGGCGACTCACATTCGCGGCGATCCAGGGTCCTCGGGGAGCCGAGCTGCTCTACGCCGTTCCAGAGGCTCAGCGGCTCGATTCGATGCACGCCGTCTCGCGGGACGGCAGGGTGTGGTCGGGCGGCCAAGCCGTTCGGGTGATCCTCGCCCAACTGCCAGGCGGGAGCATCCTCGCGTCGATCGCAGCGGCCTTGCCCGGTGCAACCGACACGACCTATCGACTGGTCGCCCGTCATCGCGAACGGCTCGGTCGGATGCTCGGCCAGCGTGCGTGCAGCGTCGACCCGACCAAGGGCGGTTCGCACGCGAAGTAGACGTATCCGGGCGCCTCGCATACGGTCGAGCCATGGCGGTCGCCGAGCGGCAGATGCGCATCCAGGCCTCGCTCGCGCCCTTCCTTCGCGGGATCATGGGATCCGCCCCGCTCATGGGCGACCCCGACGCCTGCGACTTCCTCGCAGGCAATCCCGAGGTCCCGGCACTCCCCGGCTACGTCGAGACCCTCCAGAAGTGGCTCGAGCCGCAGGACCGACGCTGGTTCGCGTACGGGATGCCGGATCCGCGCGCCGCGGAGGCGGCGGCCGCAGACCTCACCGACGAGCTCGCCGTGGCCTTCGAGCCCGACGACATCCTCCTCACGCGAGGCGCTCACGGTGCGATGGCGCTCGCGATGGCGACCGTGCTCGATCCCGGCGATGAGGTCGTCTTCATCAGCCCCCCGTGGTTCTTCTACGAAGCGCTGATCCTGGGCGCGGGCGCGACCCCGGTCCGCGTGCGCGCGAACGAGACGACGTGGGACCTGGACGTCGGCGCGATAGAGGCCGCGCTAACGCCGCGCACCCGCATGGTCTTGATCAACACGCCGAGCAACCCCACCGGGCGGATCTATCCGGACGACACGCTCGCGCTGCTCGCCGCGCTCCTGCAACGGCACTCGGACGGTTCCGCAAGAGCCATCTACCTCCTGTCCGACGAGGCGTACAGCAAGATCCTGTTCGACGGGAACGTGATGCGCTCGCCGGCGCGCCACTACGACCGCACGCTCGTCGTGCACACGTTCAGCAAGAGCGCGCTCGCGCCGGCCCAGCGTCTGGGCTACCTGGCGATGCCGCTGACGATGCCCGACCGTGAGGCGCTGCGGCAGGGCGCGATGTCGGCGAGCTTCTCGACGTCCAACATGGCGCCGGATGCGGTGATGCAGTACGCGCTGCCCGATCTGCTGCACATCACGGTCGACATGAACAAGCTGCAGCTCCGCCGCGACCGGCTGCTGGAGGCCTTGCGTGCTGCCGGCTACCAGGTGCACACGCCGGAAGGGACGTTCTACCTGCTGGTGCGCTCGCCGGTCGACGACGAGTCCGCGTTCGTCCGGCGGCTTGCAGAGGACAAGGTCTTGGCGATGTCGGGCGACATGTTCGAGATGCCCGGATACTTCCGGCTCTCGATCACCGCGACCGACGACATGGTCGAGCGTGCGATCCCCGTGTTCGAGAAGGCGATCAGCGAAACCCGCTGACGGATAGGAAGGGAGGAACGGTATGGACAAGGTGGTGCATTTCGAGATCCCGGTGGACGACCGTGGCCGAGCGAAAGAGTTCTACGCGTCCGTCTTCGAATGGGACGTGCAGGACAGCGACATGGGCGGCGGCAGCGTTTACACGACTGCCGGGACGGTCGCGACCGACGAGAAGATGCAGCCGAAGGAGCCGGGCGCGATCAACGGTGGCCTGATGGACCGCACGTCCGACACCCCGGTGCCCGTGATCACGATCGGCGTGGACTCGATCGACGATTCGCTGAAGAAGGTCGAGGCGGGTGGCGGCAGCACGATCACGCCACGCACGCCCATCCCAGACATGGGTGCCTTTGCCTACTTCAAGGACAGCGAGGGCAACGTGATGGGCCTTTGGGAAACGAGGATGTGAGCGATCCTCAAGCATCCGCTGAAGCGAGCGGCGACACGAACTGATCCCGATGGGGAAGATCGTCCTGATGCTGTCCGTGTCGCTCGATGGCTTCTTCGAGGGACCGAACCATGAGCTCGATTGGCACCTGGTCGACGATGAGCTACACGAGCACTTCAACGAGGTGCTCGGCGCCATGGGCGGGTTCCTGAGCGGCCGTGTCACGTATGAGCTCATGGCCGGGTTCTGGCCGACCGCCGACGAAGACCCCACGAGCACGAAGCCGATGGTCGGATTCGCCCGGATCTGGCGCGAGATGCCCAAGATCGTCTATTCGACCACGCTGGATCACGCCGACTGGAACGCCACCGTGGTCCGCGACGTCGTGCCTGCCGAGGTGCTGAAGCTCAAGGAACAGCCTGGCGGAGACCTTGCCCTCGGTGGGGCCGACCTTGCTGCCGCCTTCATGCGATACGACCTGATCGACGAGCACAGGCTCTACGTGCACCCGGTGCTCATCGGACGCGGGAAGAGGCTGTTCGAGCCATCAGACGCCAAGGTCGACCTGCGGCTTGCCGAGACCCGCTCCTTCGGCAGCGGCGTCGTCCTGCTTCGGTATGAGCGTCCGCGTGGGGGAGAGCCGAGATAGCGGCGACGAAGGTGTGACGCCCACGTCACGTTCCCGTTGCAACCCTTTCCTCGCCGGCGTTCTCGGGAGGATGCTCGCGGCATGGACGCGACGGTGATGTGGGCCTTCATCTTGATCGGCGCCGGCGCCCTGGTGGCCGGCATCGTCGGCATCGCGCTCCCGCCTGGCGAACGCCTCGGCGCATTCCTCACGTTGGTGATCGGTGCGGGTGTCGGCGTCGCCGCGCTGGCAGTGGGAACACGCAACGTGAGCTCCCAGAGCGCCGGCGAATCGGCGTTCCTGGTCGCCTCGGCACTCGGTTTCATCGCCGTTGCGGCGAGCGCGGCGATCCTGTGGATGCGTGCAAGTCGCTCGACGCTTTCCTCGGATCAGGCTGCCTAGGCACGCGGGGGCGAGCGGAAGTCATCGACACCTTTGCCTCCGTTCCTTCGCTCCTCTTCCGAGCGTTCAACCATAGAGGCCGGCCGGCTCCTCCCGTAGCCTTGGGCTAGCGGGCGGCTGAGGAGGGGACGCGATGGCACCGGGCGAGGCGGACGATCGCGACGACACGTCACCTGGCGAGAGTAAGAAGGAGCGCATCGATCGGGAGCTCATCGAGCTCCTGAACGATGCTCGCGTGGCGCTCCCCGGGGTGCAGGTGCTGTTCGCGTTCCTGCTCGTCGTCCCGTTCAATCAGCGGTTCGTGGAGCTGACGACGACGGAGCGCTGGGTCTACTACGCCGCTCTACTGTCGACCGCGTTGGCGGCCGCACTCTTGATCGCGCCGTCCTCGTACCACCGACTCCGCTTCCGACAGGGCGACAAGGAGCAGATGCTGCTCACGTCGAACCGACTGCTCGTGAGCGGTTTGGCGTTCGCCGCTCTTTCCATAGCGCTCGCCGTGGGGCTGATCAGCGAGTTCGTCTTCGGACCAGGCCCCGGTCTGGTGGCCGGGCTCGGGATCGCAGTCTGGTTGGCGTGGTTCTGGTACGGCCTTCCGTTGTCCCGTCGGACGTAGGGATCAGCTCGATACGCTCTGTCTGTGTTCGATTGGCTCCCGAAGGACGTCGAGTTGATGCGCGATCTGAGCGCGGCCGATCCGATCGTGGCGACCCTCGAGCCGTGGTCATCGGACGGCGCACGACTGGCGAGCTTCATGCCGGGCGGTTTCGATTCGTACGTGCGCGTCTTCCATCCGTTCCTCGACCGTGATGGCATCTTGCCGCCACGGCGGTGGCACGATGTCGCCGCCGATGCAGGGGAGGTGCTCGGACCCGGCACGATGGTGGCGGACATCGCCGACCTCAGCGATCCCGACCGGCTTCCGCGAGAAGGACAGGTGCCCGAAGAGATCTGCGGGTTGCTCGTGGGACTCCTCACCGCCAGAACGAGTAAGCCAGACGTCTGTTGGTTCGCGGTGTGGTCGGGGTGGGGAACCTTCACCGAGGCGGAGCTAAAGGGAACGCCGCAGATCCATGAACCTCATCGCTCCACCGGGAGGAGCTATCTCCTGTTCCGTGGCTCGATCGAGGCAGCTTGCTCGTTCGAGCCGGAAGGGTGGCCGATCTCGCCGAGCCTGTGGTGGTCAGATGATCGCGCTTGGGCGGTGGTGACGGAGATCGACGGCTCCTCGACGTACGTGGGTGGCGACCGCGACACCGTCGACGCGATCCTGGGTCGCGAAGAGCTCGAAGCGATCGAAGTCGATCGAAGCGTCTGGATCGGCTAAGCGCGCTGTTCGCGCGCCGCGCGGACGAGCGGAACGACGAGGCGGTACACCGTGTACGCCAAGAGCAGGAACCCGAGGATCGCCTGGACCTCTTCGCGACTCAGGCGCGTCCGGCGGGCGACCGGCTCGGAGACGGATCGCGCGACGCGCCCGCGCACGCCGGTGAGCGATGCATTGCCGATAGCCAGGGCTCGGTCGTGAACATCCATACGGGGAGGGTACCCCGATGAAGCTCTCGGCGAAACGTGCTGCTACCGCTGACGTGGCTCTCGTGGGACGCTGATCGTCAGCTGGTGCTGAACGCGAGGCCCGACAACAGCAAGGCGATCGGGATCACGAAGAGGATCGCCACGAATCCCGCGAGCCGGACGTTCTTCGCCACGAGCCAGTCGTCCCAACCGATCACTGTTCGCTTCACGGGTCCGTAGATGAAGGCGAGGATGAAGACGGACACGATCGTCACGCCGATCGCTTCCGCCAGGACGATCCGGGCCGCGACCGGCGTGTGCTGCAGCATCGCCACCACCAGCGTGTCGGCGAGCGTCGTGATGTTGGCGCCCATGATGTACGGGAGGGCCTCGTCGCGCTTCACGTAGCCCTTCACCGCGAGCGGCACCAGCACGGTGAGCGCCACCGAAACCGACAGGGTCAGCGTCGCGACCAGGCAGCCGAGCAGGAACATCGTCCAAGGCCGCTTCAGCCACGAGCTCCGCCGCGACGCGGAGCTGGAGTCCATCTCCGGCAGCACGCGATCGATCAGCTGGAACGCGAGCAGGATCGTGGCGATCCCGACCACGAACAGCGCCCAGCCCGGCAGGTGCGCTTCGGCGAGGTCGATGAACGGTCCGTAGACCTTCGAGAAAGCGGCCTCGAGCTTCCCCGACGCGTGCCAGTTGATCCCGTTCAGGAGACCCTCGCGCAAGATGAAGTAGCCGATCAGCATGCCCGGGAGGTAGGTGATCGCGGTCATCGTCATCGCCTGGATCCCGATCCCCAACGGTTCGCGGCGCGCCTTCGGGTTGCGCATCGCGTAGAGGAACCCGGTCAGGAGCACGATGAACGACGCGCCCAGACGCGAGCCAGAGAGCATCGTGAACGTCTGAAGGACCGAGGTGGTGCCGGCGCCGAACAGGCTGATCGCGGTCGCGGCGACCGGTGATCCCGACAGGACCAGGTACGCGCCGAGCCAGCCGGTCCCCATCGTCGACAACCCATTGGCGAACGGGAACTGCCCCTGGATCGTCGGCCCGACCGCCGCCGCGCCGGCTTTCATCAGCTGGATCGCGAGGATGAACAGGAACATCGCCGGGATGAAGAGGAGGAACTTCCCGGCCAAGACCCACGGCGAGCGGACCTGCCCGAGGATCGGTCCGAGGTCGAGGTAGTAGCGGGTCTCGTTCTCCTCCTGCGGGATGCAGAACTCGCCGTCGACCTCGACCATGGCCTTCTCGTACCTGGCGAGATCTCTCGCAGCCTTGGACACTCGGTCACCTTCCGAAGAGCGAAAATAGCCGCCCCGCAGCGATGCGGACGCCGTCACTAGTCCTACCTGGGCGGACGGGTGCGGTCAATCCGTCGTTTGCGTGGGAATGGCTACAACAGTTGGCGAGGTCCCTGCGAACCGGTCGCTCGCTCGAATGAGCTCGCGCGCGATGCCCCCTGTATCGACCACGGGAGCGATCGAAGCGACTCAACGCCGCGGGCGAAATCCGTCGGTGCTCCTTCGGGCGCTACCCTCGATCCTCGGCACCTGGGAAAAGTGCGAGGTATCGATCGTACGCGAAGAGTCGATCTCGCCGTCGCCCCGTTGTTTCCCGCAAGATGCCAATTCGGGTCAGATCTCTCACCAACGCAGAGGCCGTGGGCTGGGAAACACCGACAAGCTCCTCCACATTCTTGGCGCTTACAAGCGGCAAGCGGAACAAGTGATCTAGCAACACAAGCGCGTTGGTTGTGCGTTTTCCAAGCGCAGCCGCGATTCGGGCGCGGTCCTCCTCGCGAAGGCGAGCTATGTCGAGGGCTCGATCGGCAGCTTCGCGCGCAGCAAGACCGATACCCTCGATGAAGAAGGCGAGCCACGCCTCCCATTCCCCGCGGTCCCGAATCGCCTGGAGACGATCGTTGTAATCATCCCTGTGCTCCTTGAAATAGAGGGAGGGATATAGCAGTGGTCGATGAAGGATTCCCTGTTGCATCAACCAGAAGGTAATGAGGAGGCGACCCATGCGGCCATTCCCATCGAGAAAAGGGTGAATGGTTTCGAATTGGGCGTGCACCAGTCCGATTCTCACCAAGGGAGGAACAGGGTCTTCGTCATGTAGGTAACCCTCGAGGTCTGCGAAGGCTGGTCCCACCTCCTCCCAAGGCGGAGGCACGAATCTTGCTGTGACTAGAGAAGCTCCCCCGATCCAATTCTGGGATTTCCTGAATTCTCCCGGGGTCTTGTGGGGCTCGCCCCCGCGCACGCCGTTCATGAGCTCAGCGTGAACTTCGCAGATCAACCTGCGGGAAATTGGGAGCTGCTCGAGTCGAGATAGACCGAGGTACATCGCAGAGACGTAGTTGACTATTTCGCGCACATCCATTCGTTGCTCGGCTCGCTCCTTGAGAGCTTCGAATTCCAGGACATCCATAAGAGATGCTTGGGTGCCCTCAATTTGGCTTGAAAGCACCGCCTCCCTCCGGACGTACATGTAAACGAACAGATCCGGGTCAGGAACTAGCGCAATCGCACCATCAAGCCGGCCAAGCTCTCGATCGGCCCGAGAAAGGATGGCGAGTAGCCGCTCGTCGAGGTCCAGATTCGGTGGGAGCGGCGCAGGGACGAACGCCTCGTAGCCTCCGGGTTGCCGCACGAATCGGCCAGCCCGTTGTCCGTTATGTACCGGCTTCATATAGATAAGGATATCGGCTCTCGCTTATTTAGCAACCTCGCTCCGAGGCGGCCCCTTATCTAAGTCGCGCACCTCGAAAAGGCTTCTCATTTTGCTTCATTCTTGTAATTCGCTCGGCTTCTCGGATCCTATCTCTGGGGCCTTATGTACACTCCCGCCGTCCAAACCGCTGGTGAGAGGCTGATAACTGCATGTCACGAGTGATCTTGATCGCGTGGGACGGCGCCGATTGGCGCATCCTCGACCCCTTGCTCGAGCAGGGCGCACTGCCGAACCTCCAGGCGCTGCTCGACCGAGGGCAGCGCGACGTCCTCCGCTCCACGATCCCGACGCACAGCTGGTCCGCGTGGCCGAGCTTCCTCACCGGCGTCGATCCGGTCGACCACGGCGTCTACGACATCCTCGAGACCGTCCCCGGCACGCACAAGCAGTACCCGGTCACCTACAAGTCGATCAAGACGCGCACGTTCCTGGACGACCTCACGGCCGCGGACAAGCGCGTGCTGATGCTGGACGTGCCGCTCACCTTCCCGCCGCCCAAGATCAACGGGACGCTGATCGCCGGCGGGGTCCTGCCGAAGCACCGAGCGTTCACCGCTCCCGACGACCTGACCGCCGACCTGGTGAAGGCTCGCCTGGAATGGCCGATCAACGGGATGAGCTGGACGACCTACCGGAACAAGCCCGACGCCTACCTCGACGAGGCGTACGAAGTCACGGAGAAGCGGATCAAGGTCTCCGAGCACCTGATGGACAACACCGAGTGGGACTTGATGGCGAGCGTCTGGGTCTCGATCGACCGGACCCAGCACGCGCTGTCGAACTACGTCGCGCCCGACCACCCCGACTACTTGGCGAACAAGGACACGCGGATCGGCCGCAAGACCGCCGACATCTTCCGCCAGGTCGACGAAGCGCTCGGCTCGTTCGTCTCCCGCGCCCGTCCCGACGACCTGATCCTGTTCATCTCGGACCACGGGTTCCAGTCGTGCACGCGCACCGTGAACATGGATCGTCTGCTGAAGGAGTTCGGGTACCTGGACTTCTCGGCGTCGAGCCACGTGTTCGGTCCGATGCAGTGGGGCCCCATGCGGAAGGTCGCGCGGAAGGTCTACGACACGCTCGGGCTGCACGGGAAGGTCGCCCTGCCGCAGTCGGTGAACTGGTCGAAGACGAAGGCCTACACGACGATCCGTTCCACCGGCGAAGGCGTGTCGATCAACCTCGCAGGGCGCGAGATCGACGGCATCGTCGACCCCGGCGACTACGACAGGGTTCGCGACGAGCTCTTGGACCGGCTGGGATCCTTCGTCGATCCGAAGACCGGCAAGACGCCCGTCAAGGAGATCTACAAGCGCGAGGAGATCTTCAAGGGCCGCTTCGCGGACACCGCGCCCGACATCCTGATGGTGCCGAACGAGGGCTATTCGCTCACGCATTCGAAGACCGCGCTCGAGGACGCGGACTGGGTGAGCGGCGACCACCGGATCGAGGGCAC
>JALYLP010000649.1 GCA_030774195.1 Actinomycetota bacterium
CTCCGATCAGCCCCAGCATCGCCATGCCCCGCGGCACGAGGCCGGATCGGTACATCAGGTAGCCGAGCAGCAACCCGTTCCCGACGCCGACGACCCAGCCGGGCCCGAGCAGGAACGTCCAGTCGTGAACCGCGACGAGCGACCTGCCGACTGTGTCGAGCGAAGGCGCGTCCGCGCCCGCCGTCCCCGCCAGGTCCTGCCGCAAGGTCACGATCGCAAGGAGGCTCAGGAGGCCGACCGCGATGAAGGCGCTTTCCATGACACGGGCGGTGACGTAGCCGAGAGAAAGCGCTTCGTTCTGCCGCCTGAGGATCGGGAACAGCACGACGGCGGTGCCGATGTTGGCGACGATGAGGATCATCTCGAGGAACGCTCCGAGGGCGATGCGGTTGTCAGCGCCGGCACCGAGGATGTAGTCGGTGTGGTCCAACACCGGGGTGTACAGCACGAGCGCTGCCGGGATCGAGGCGACGAAGGTGATGATGAAGAGCAAGCCGACAACGAACGCAGTCCTTCTCAGTGAGTCCACCTGGACTCCCTTCCAGCTGATGAGATGAACGATGCCCGCCGGCGTGCCTGCCGCGTTCGCCACCTCCTCCAACGTCGCCAGCCTGGCAGACGGCGCGCTTTGTCGAACGTTGAGTGTGCCGCCCTGGAGGTATTCCCCCTCTCTCATGGTTCCCCGTCGTCCAGAGTACGCAAGCTCGAGGCCGGCACGCGGTTGCCGACATTGGAGACATGGGACCTGATCTTCACGCCGTACGGGTTGCCGAATGCGTTCGTTCAAGGACCAACGAGGTAGCGCGGCCGAGACAGCCGCCCAAACCACGACGAGGTCGCCTTCCGCACGGTAGCGTCGCAGCCGATGACCGCGCGGTTTGACTTCACGATGTATAGCAAGCACCCGCTCTTGTTCTTCGCAGTTGCCGCCTTGTTGTGTCTGATGTGACGATCGCGATTGCCGTCAACATGGGCTAGCTAGGTTTAGGACCAACGCTGCTGATAACAGCGCTGTCGATACTTGTCCCAGTCTTTCTTGCGCTCGCCCTCGCTCCCAGAGTGGCGCGGTCACTTGGTCGTCAAGGTGCGACTCCCAGGCCATGGGTGACGGCTGCGGCAGTCGTCCCGCCATCATCATGATAGGGGACCTCGTGTGGCCACCTTGAACCAGCCTTCGGTCGCACATCTATTCCTGACGCAAGCCTTCAATGGGATCGCATTTGCTTTGATCTTCGTCCTCGTTCCGAGAGCCAGGGCTCTGGCCGATAGTTCCGCCGGTGAGGACGAGAGATCTGATACACAATCTGATACACAAGATGGACGGTGATCGATGCAGAGAGAACGCCGCTGCTGAGCGCTACCGTTCAGCGCTCGCGATTGATCGCACCAACTGGAGGCTGCCATCGACAACGGGAGCCGAACCACGTTCGAGGAGCCTGCCGACGACCATCCCGATCGGCACGGAGCTGAGGAACCACACCTCGAGGATCTTGACGATCAAAGCGCTCTCCCTCCGTCGGAGTTCTGTTCCTCCTTGACCTATCGACACGTTGGCAGGCGAAGTTGACCAGGAGGTGAAGAGGCCGCGAAGGGTCGCTTGACGGCTCCTGAGAGCCGGTCGCTCCCTGTCGTACCATGTCGGCCTTGAGCTAGCGGACCAACCTCGAGTTCCACCGGCCGCAGACCGCGGTCCGTGTTCGCCTTACCCGAGGAGGTCCACCGTGTTGGTTCGCCCGAATCGCATCCACCGCAGCACGCTTCACGGGAGCGCGCCATGATCGCGCTCGAGGCTCGCGAGCTGTCCGTCGAGGTCGGCGGCCGCATCGTCGTCGAGGGGCTGAGCATCGATCTGCGAGACGGCGACAAGGTCGGCGTCGTCGGGCGCAACGGCGCCGGGAAGACTACGACGCTCAGGGTGCTCGCGGGCGAGATCCCGCCGGCGGGTGGCTCGGTGATCCGTCGCGGAGCGGTCGGCTACCTCCGCCAGGATCCGCGGCAGCACCGCGCCGAGGACGACGATCGGGGGCTCGAGCACATCCTCGGAGCGCGCGGCCTGGTCGATCTCAACCGGCGCCTCGAGAAGGCCCGGATCGCGCTCGAGGAGTCGCATGGCGAACGTGAGGTCCATCGGTTCGCACGACTAGAAGAGGAGTACCGCCAGCTCGGCGGCTATCAGGCGGAGTCCCACGCGAAGGCGATCGCCGCGGGGTTGGGTCTGCCTGAGGACCGTCTGTCGCTTCCGGTGCGGGCGCTCTCTGGTGGAGAACGGCGCCGGCTCGAGCTCGGCAGGATCCTGTTCGGCGGCTCGGACCTGCTCCTGCTGGATGAGCCCACCAACCACCTGGACATCGATGCGAAGACCTGGCTGATGAAGTTCCTCACTTCGTACAAGGGTGCACTGGTCGTCGTGAGTCACGACCTCTCGCTCCTCGACGCGTCGATCACGCGGATCCTGCATCTGGATCGCGACGGCGTCGTCGAGTATCGAGGCACGTACCGCGAGTACCGGGAGGCCCGGCGCCTCGACGAGGTCAGGCTCGGCAAGCTCGCCGACCGTCAGCAGCACGAGATCCAACGACTGCGGACCCTCGCCGATTCGATGCGCGGACAGACCGCGAAGCGTGCCCGGAAGGCGAAGACGCTCGACACGCGCGTGTCGAAGCTGGAAGCCAAGCGCGTCGAGGGACCGGCGAAGGAGAAGCGCGTCCGGTTCCGGTTCCCCGATCCACCGCACAGCGGTCGAACGGTGCTCGTGGCCGACGGCCTGACTAAGTCCTACGGAGGTCCGGCGATCTTCGAGGACGTGAGCTTCGACCTCGGCAGGGGAGAGCGGCTGCTGGTTTTGGGGCTCAACGGCGCCGGGAAGACGAGCCTGCTCCGGATCCTCATGGCGGAGACCGAGGCCGACAGCGGGACCTTCGCGTTCGGACACGGGGTCGTGCCCGGCTACTACGCACAGGAGCACGAGGGCGTCCGCGACGGAGTCTCGGTCCTCGAGCACATGAAGGAAGCCTCGGACGCCGACGATCTAGCGCTCCGGACCCTGCTCGGGATGTTCGGGCTCCACGGGGAGGTCGCGTTCCAGGACGCCGGCACCCTCTCGGGAGGCGAGAAGACGAAGCTCGCGCTGGCGATCCTGGTCGCGGGGAGGAAGAACCTCCTGCTTCTGGACGAGCCGACGAACAACTTGGATCCGCCCTCGCGCACGGCGATCGCAGAGGCCCTCCAGGGGTGGCCGGGCGCGATGCTCCTGGTGAGCCATGATCAGGAGTTCGTCGAGGCGCTCGCGCCGGAGCGCATCCTCCTGATGCCCGACGGGGCGATGGACGGCTGGAACGACGACTACCTGGACCTGGTGGCCCTCGCGTAGCTCGATACACTCCCGGAACCTCGAGGCGGGAGGTGCGGTGGGAGGCAACGGATCGGCGGCGGACCTGGTTTTCGTGAACGGCGCCGTGTACACGGTGGACGCGACACGATCCTGGGCGCAGGCCGTCGCCGTACGGGACGGACGGATCGCCCTCGTTGGCACCGACGACGACGTCCGAGCCGCCGTCGGCCAGGGTACCGAGGTGATCGACCTCGCCGGGCGGATGCTGGTTCCCGGGTTCCAGGACGCGCACGTGCATCCGGTGTTGTCCGGCATCGACATGCTCCGATGCGACCTCCACGATCTGGATTCGAAGGATGGGTACTTGGCGGCGATCGCTGCATACGCCGAGGCCGATCCGGACGAGAAGTGGATCCTCGGAGGCGGGTGGTCCATGGACGTGTTCCCTCGGGGATGCCCGTCGAAAGACGATCTGGACGCGATCGTGCCCGACCGTCCGGTGTTCCTGCCGAACCGGGACGGGCACAGCGCCTGGGTCAATTCGGCCGCGCTGGAGCGCGCGGACGTCACGAGCGTCACGCTCGATCCGGCCGACGGCCGGAT
>JALYLP010000650.1 GCA_030774195.1 Actinomycetota bacterium
CGGATGAGCTCGGCAAGGTGTCGCACGGAGACCTCTTCGGTGCTCCCGAGGTTGATGGGGCCCGTCAGGTCGGTCTGGAGGACGCGCCAGATCCCTTCGATGAGGTCGTCCACGTAGCAGAGGGAACGGGTCTGCGACCCATCGCCGTAGATGGTCATCGGTTCGCCGGTGAGCGCCTGATGGATGAAGTTCGGCACCGCGCGCCCGTCCTGTCGCCGCATCCGGGGACCGTACGTGTTGAAGATCCTGATGATCCGCACGGGGAGATCGTGGACACGGTGATAGGCCATCGTCGCCGCCTCGGCGAAGCGCTTGGCCTCGTCGTAGACGGAGCGCGGCCCGATCGGATTCACGTTGCCCCAGTAGCTCTCCGGTTGCGGGTGGATCTGGGGGTCGCCGTAAACCTCTGACGTCGACGCCAGGAAGAATCCCGCGCCCTTGCGTTTTGCCAGGTCGAGACCATTGAGGGTGCCCAGGGCGCCGACCCTCAGCGTGGCGATCGGATGCTCCCCATAGTCACGAGGCGAAGCAGGAGAGGCAAGATGGAAGACCCAGTCGACGTCACCATCGACATCCAGCTCGGCCGTGACGTCAGCCTCCCGGAAGCTGAACCGGTCTGCCGCCAAGGATGATGCGAGGTTGTCGCGGTTGCCGGTCAGGAGGGAGTCCAGACAGACGACGGTCCAACCTTCAGCCAGGAGGCGATCGCACAGGTGGGAGCCGACGAACCCTGCTCCACCGGTGACGACGGCCCGCCCGGTGTTCACCGCAGTGGCGTGGGCTGCCGCGGTGCGGGCGCCTGCTGGCTCCCGGCATCGAGGCTACCGCCCGGCCGTGACGGCTCGGGGATGACCGGCGGACGTCCCGTCGGGTAGTACCAGAAGCCCGAGCCGACGAAATCAGCGGGGTCCAGCAGGTTCCTTCCATCGACGATCAGCGGATACGTCATGACCTCCCGGAGCGTGGAAAGGTCCAACCCCCGGAACTCGGGCCAATCCGTGCCGATCACGAGCGCATGCGCTCCCGTGGCGGCCTCGTAGACGTCGTTCGCGAGTTCGAGCTCGGGCAACTCGTCCTTCGCTCCGCTGGCGGCGCGAGGATCACAGCCGACCACATGCGCACCGGAAGCTAAGAGCAGCCGGGCGAGGGAAAGGGCGGGAGAGAAGCGGACGTCGTCGGTGTCGGGCTTGAACGCGAGCCCCAGGATCGCGATCCGCTTGCCTTCCAGGTTCCAGAGCGCCTCTCGCACCTTCGCGGCGATCGCCTCGACGGCCTCGTCGTTCAGCCGTTCGACCTCGCGCAACAGGGGGAAGGGATATCCGAAGCGCTCCGAGAGGTGTTTGAGGGCCGCGACGTCCTTCGGGAAGCAATAGCCGCCGTAGCCCAGACCCGCGTTGAGGAAGGCACGCCCGATCCGGGGGTCTGCTCCCATGATGTCGGCGACCGTAGTGACGTCGGCGTCGGCGCGCTCGCACACCCGCGCCAACGCGTTCGCGAAGGAGATCTTCAGCGCGAGGAACGCATTGCTGGCATGCTTCGCGAGCTCGGCGGTCCTGATGTCCGTCACGATCAGCGGAGCGCCTGCTTCGAGCAGGGGAGCATAGAGGCGGCGGAGGACATCGAGGCCTCGCGCGGACTCGACGCCGACCACGATCCGGTCAGGTTCGAGGGCGTCGTGGATCGCCATCCCCTCTCGAAGGAACTCGGGGTTCGATGCCATATGGAACCGCAGGCCCTTGCCCTCTCGTTGGAGCGTCGTCCGCACCCGGTCTGCCGTTCCGGCGGGAACCGTCGACTTCTCCACCACGACGACGTCGTCCTTTGCGTGGCGGGCGATCTGACTAGCGGTTTGCTCCATCGCCACGAGATTCGCCTCGCCGTCGGCGCGGGCAGGTGTCCCGACGCAGATGAACACCACCTCCGCTTCCCGAAGGGCGCCCGCTGCATCAAGGGTGAACGTCAACCGACCGGACGACGTCTCGGTCTTGATCGCTTCCTCGAGCCCGGGCTCATAGAAGGGACTGACACCTCTGGCGAGGAGCTCGATCTTCTCGGAGTCCACGTCCGTCCCGACGACGTCGTGTCCGATGCTGGCGAAGGTCACGCACGTGACCAATCCCACGTGGCCGGTTCCGATCACCGCGACCTTCACAGCAACTCCTCCTCTGACGTCAGATTAGGTGGACCGAGAAGCAGGGCCGACCGGCGGGGGC
>JALYLP010000651.1 GCA_030774195.1 Actinomycetota bacterium
TACACGACGTACCTCGGCACGAGCACGTTCCCGTTCCTGGAGTACTCGGCGCGCCACACGCTCGAGCTGTTCCCGCAGCTCGAGAGCGCGAAGATCCTGCGCCAGTGGACCGGGCTGTGCGACCTCAGCCCCGACTACAGCCCGATCCTCGGCGTGACCGAAGTGGAGGGGTTCCTGATCTCGTGCGGCTGGGGGACGTACGGGTTCAAGGCAGCCCCGATCGTCGGCACGACGCTGGCGGAGCTCGTCGCCACGGGCCGGACGCCTGACCTGATTGCACCGTTCGCCCTCGAACGGTTCCACACCGACACGCTCGTGTCCGAGCTGGCGGCCGCGGCAGTCTCCCACTGAAAAGCGCAGGCGGCGGCCTGCCCGTAAGGGCCATCGTCCGGTGCCCGGGGATGGGCTAGTGGACGATCAGGACGTCGCGGTGCGCATGGTGCGCGACCCGCTCGCTGACGCTCTGGCCGAGCAGCCGTTCGAGGATCCCGGGGTCCCGAGTGCCGACGACGATCATGTCGGCGTCCCGGTCATCCGCGAGCTCCGCGATCGTGTCGGCCGGTTCGCCAATCGCCGGCACATAGTCGACCTCGATGCTTCGGGCCTCGAGGAGCTCTCTGGCGTCCTGCAGCTGTTCCCGGTGCTCTGCCGGCGAATCGACCGGATCGATCGGCCCCGCACTCCGTCCGGCTCCGATGAGGATCGGTGCGACGCTCGTGACGACGAGCTTCGCGCCGAAGGCCTCCGCGAGGTCGGCGGCGCGCTCGAGAGCACGGCGGGCTGGGTCTGTGTCGTCGAAACCGACGACGATGGTCTTGAGCTTCATCCGGTCATCCTACCCGTCTCGTTGAAAAAATCACATGCCGAGCGGCACGTAGATCCCGAGCTGCTTCTGGGCAGCTGCGACCGCCCGGAGCGCCTCGCGGAGGTACACGCGCGTGAGCGGGGGCAGGTCCTTCGGGTCGATGATGTTGTCCGGAGCCCGGCCCGCGTCGATGCAGGCGGCGTGGTGGTCTAGCCGGATGCGTGCGACGATCTCGAACGCCTCGCGCAGGCCGGCTGCGGTCTCAGCCTCGAGCGCACCGAGCTCCTGCGCCGCGACGAGGCGGTCGAGGGTGCTCGAGATCGTGATGCCGTTCGCTAGGGCATGGAAGCGCGCGAGATTCGCGATCGGGATCACGCCGCCTTTCTTGAGGTCGAAGCTCTTCTCGGGCAGGGCACCGCGGAAACCGAGCGGCGGCTTGAAATCCGTCGCGCTGCGGGCGAGGCGGCGCAGGAAGTCCGGGTGGTTCCTCGCTTCTCGCAGGATCGCCACGAGCTCCGGCGTCACCTCGAGCCCGCCGGCGATCGCGCGGAAGTCGAACGCGACGTTCGCCCGGATCAGGTGGGAACGGTCCGGCGACTCCAGGCACTCGCGGAAGACCTGGGCCCAGTTGGACGCGGACATCCGCCACAGCGCGCTGCTGGAGACGACGTCGTTGGGGTCGGGCGGGAAGCCGCAGCGCTCGAGGCCGCGGTTGACGTCCGTCGCGATCCGCTCGAAGTAGCGGTCGACCTCCGCGTCGCCATTCGTGTCGGCGTACGCGAGGGCGTTCTCCTGATCGGAGCCCAGGGTGAACTCACGCCGTGCCGCGCTGCCGAAAGCGAGCCACGCCCATGGAAAGGGGGCCGGGCCGTGCGCCTCGAACGCGAGATCGAGCAGCCGGATCGTGAACGTGTCGAACTGCAGCGAGAGCACGCGGCCGATGTCCACGGACCCGAGCCCAGCGTCCAGCAGCGCGAGAAAGAGGCGGCGGAGGTTCTGCGCGGCGGCGACGAGCTCCTCCTCGTCGGCTGCCCGCAGGATCGCGTGGCGAAGGGCGAATGGGCTGCGCATCTCGACACCCATCAGGTCGGCCGCGGAGAGGACGCCGAGGACATCCCGCAGCGGGTCGACGACAACCAGGTGGTCGGCGCCGGCGTCCAGCAAGTCGATGACCGCATCCACTGCGAGCCGGTCCGGTCGGACGGTGACCGCGCGCGTGGCGACCCTGGAGACGGGGTTTTCCGGCGACACATCTGCCGCGAGGACGCGAGCACGCAGGGCGGCGTCGGTGAGGATGAGGAGGTTCGCGCCGTCGCGGACGAGGATCGCGGAGGTGTTGCTCTCGGTCATGATCACCGCCGCGGTGCGGATCGCGATGTCGCCGCGGCAGAACAGGGGCGGCTGCGTGATCAGCTCCTCGACCCGCAGCGTCGCGAGCTGCGGAAGCGCGTGCACCGTGTGGCCCGTACGGGTCAGCCGCTCGCGCAGCGTCATGGCGACGTACCGGGCGCCGGCGGGGCCACGCAGGACCAGCTGCGCCTGTTCGCTCGGAATCGCGTAACAGACGCAGTCGCCGTGGGCACGCACGGTGAAAGCCGGTGCCATGCCGGTCAGTAGCGAGGGGTGGCCGAAACACTCTCCCGGCTCGAGCACGTCCACGACCTCCTCCTGGTGGACGAGCTCGACAGCGCCCTCCCGGACGACGTAGAGGTGGTCGGCAGGCTCGGCGTCCTCGACCAGGATGTTCTCGCCGTCCACGTACGTCCGCAGCTCGACGCTCTCGGCAACGGCAGTGAGCTCGTCTTCAGGCAACACGTCGAACGGCGGGAAGCGCCCGAGGAACTCGGCTGCCTCCCGTGTGTTCACCGGCTCCACTCTTGGGGGACTTCTCCTGTTTTTCCCTTGTACTGATTCGTTCGGTCTGTCACGTTGGCCACCTTGGTCTCACCGACCGCAAGGAGGGTGCATGACAGTCAGCCCTGATGAGCTCGACTACGCGGGGGGCGGGCTCAAGCAAGAAACGAACTGGTGGGGGGCATTCGTCATCGGACTGGCGGGGACGATCCTCGTCACGGGTATTGCGCCTGTGATGGTGACGACGCTGGGTGCTG
>JALYLP010000652.1 GCA_030774195.1 Actinomycetota bacterium
CCAAGTTCGGCGGCGGATCCGTCGCCGGACCCAACCGCGACCGGGACATCGAGAGCATGGCGTACGACGCCTCGACCGACAGCCTCTACGTGTTCTCCGGTAAGTGCTGCGACACGTCCGTGCTCCCAACGGTCTTCCGGCTCTCACGCGTCTCCGGTCACTTCCAGCTCGACTCCTATCAACCGCTTCCCACGGGGAGCGACTTCACCGCGGCCGCATGGAGCCCGACGGACCACAAGATCTACGTCGGGGTCCGCAAGGAGCTCAGGACCTACGACTTCGTGACCAACGTCGTCGGATCGATCTTCCGCGTGCCGAACCTTACGGGGATCCTCGGGTTGGGCTTCTCACCCGATGGAGCGGACCTCTGGGTGGCGCGGCACGACGCCGTGGTCTCCCGCGTCGACTGGGCCACGAAGACGCTCGTCGCCGGCTGGACCTTCACCGTGACCTCGTTCGGGCTGCGGGACAGCCGAGCCGTGGAGCTGATCAACGGCCAGCTGTACGTCCTGGACGGCTACGACGGCCGGTCGAAAGGTGATCCTCTGCGTCACGCGCTGTATGTCTTCAACGTGCAGGGCTAGCTTCACATCTCCTTGAGACGCTGGATCCGCTCCTCGATCGGCGGGTGCGTCGAGAAGAGCTTCTCCATCGTGCTCGTCTCCTGACCGGGCACGCGTGAGGGCTGCTCGAGCCACAGATGCGCGGTGGCGTTGTTCGCGGATCGCATCGCGTGCGGCGCGTCGCGGATCTTCTCGAGGGCACTGATCAACCCGGGCGGGTAGCGCGTCAACAACACACCCTGCGCATCGGCGAGGTACTCACGGTTGCGCGACACCGACAGCTTGATCAGCTGTCCGGCGAGCGGCGCGAGGATCAACAGCACGATCCCGACCGCGAACAGGACGAGCATGACGATGCCGCCGCCGTCGCCACCCTCACGGCGCCCGCCCATCCGTCCCCCGCTCCAGAACCACGACCGCATGAAGAACTCGGACATCAGCACGGCCGCGCCGACCACCGTCGCAACCACCGTGCCGACGAGGATGTCGCGATCGAGCACGTGGGACATCTCGTGGCCGACCACCCCTTCCAGCTCGACGCGGTTCATGATGTCGAGCAGACCCTGCGTCACCGCGATCGAGGAATGCTCCGGGTTGCGGCCGGTGGCGAACGCGTTCGGCGCCTGCTCGGGCACCACGTACACGCGCGGCTTGGGGATCCCGGCGGCGATCGCGATCCCCTCCACGATGTTGTGCAACCGGGGCTCCTGCTCGGCGGTCACCTCGCGCGCGCCGGTCGATGCCAGCACGATCCGATCCCCGGCGAAGTACGAGCCAAGCGACAGGGCCACTGCGAGGATCGTCGCGATCACCACCCCCGCCACACCACCTTGAAAGAACAGGAAGCCGATCGCGTAGCCGATCAGCGCGGTGAAGGCAATCGCGGCGATGAACAGGAGCACCGTCTTGCGCTTGTTCGCGGCGATCTGTTCGTGCACTACGGCTCCGTGGTCGTTCGCCCGAGGTCGACCTGCACGGGCCCTCGGGCCGCGTCCTCGATGTCGAAGAACTCGCGGCGCCCGAAGTTGAAGAGGTTGGCGATCACGCTCGATGGGAACGACTGGATCTGCGTGTTCAGCAACCGGACCTGCTCGTTGTAGTACTGGCGCGCGTACGCGATCTTCGACTCGGTCCCGGTCAGCTCCTCCTGGAGTGCCAGGAAGTTCGCCGAAGCCTTGAGATCCGGGTAGTTCTCGGCGACGGCCAGGAGCTTGCGGAGGCCGGTGGTGATCGCGTTCTCCGCCGAGGCCTGCTCGGCGGCTCCGGTGGCCCCGATCGCCGCCGATCGAGCCCGTGCCACCTCCTCGAACACTTCGCGTTCGTGCGCCGCGTAGCCTTTCACGGTCTCCACGAGGTTCGGGATCAGGTCGTAGCGCCGGCGGAGCTGGACGTCGATCTGCGACCATCCCTCCTCCGCGCGGTTGCGGTAGGTGACCAGGCGGTTGAACGCGAACACCGTCCACAGCGCGGCGAGGACAACCACCCCGAGGACGATCCACAGACCGAGCACGGGCCTAGCGTAGCGAAGGCGGACCGAGCTGCAGGGCTCGCCGGTACGCGTCCTCGACGCGTTCGACCACGACCGACCAGTCGAAGGCGGCCG
>JALYLP010000653.1 GCA_030774195.1 Actinomycetota bacterium
GCGTTGTACGGGGTGCTGGTGGTCGTCGTGCTCACGGCTTTCACGGGTGTGGATCTCCTGATCCGTACGCTCGCGACGAGTACCTTGGGCGACGTTCTCTTCATCACGCTCGCGGCGGTCGTCATCGTGGTGCTTGCCCTGGAACACCCTCGAGAACGGATCGTTCAGGCATGCCGCAGACTCATCTACGGGATCGACCCGGATCCCGTTCTGGCGATGAGGAACCTATCGGAACGACTCGCCGCGAGTGTCTCCAGCGACGACATCCTGTCGGCTCTGGCTGACGTCACTCGGCGTTCGATCGGAGTCTCGGCAGGCGAACTCGAGGTTCGGTGGCCCGACGGGGCCGTCAACTCGGGGACGTGGCCTGATGGCGTTCGGGACCCATGGATGCAGCGGATCGATCTCCGCTCGCATGATGATGCTCTCGGCGCGGTCGCGGTGCGGAAGGTCACCCGACTCCGTCTCACGAAGAAGGAACAGGAGCTGGTGCAGGCGCTCGCAACCGCTGCAGCACTTGCCATGCGCGCCCGCACCACACCTGCGCACGCGTAGCTGCCCAGGGTGTCGCCTTGGGCGGCTTGCAACACTGAGCACAGGAAGGCCCGAAGGGGGAACCAACGTGCACGAGTCGAGCACTCAGACGGTGGCCGGATCCGAGCCCGTTCCGCCGGGCCGACGCGGCATCGGAACCGTGTTGTACACGCTGGTCGGGTTCGTCGCGGGGTGCGCGGCGATGCTTGGGAGTCTCGGTCTCCTTCATGCCCAGGTCCTTAACCGCGGACAGACAGCACCGTCTCCCTCGGCGGTAACCGGCTCGGGGATGACCGATACCCTGGGCGCACTCGAGGAACACCTCCCGAAGTCTGTCGGGCCGTGCGAACCGGGCAACCTGCGGCCAGCGACGCAAGGCTCGATCTACGCGTCGGTCATCTGCCATCCGACCGGAGCCCCGGTCCTTGACCTTCAGTACATGACGATGCATGACTCGATCGCGCTTCGTGACCTGTTCCACGGTCAGCTCATCCAGTACCAGATCGACGTGGCGTCGGGGCCGGACGCGTCTGCGGTCTGCGACAAGAGGCCTCATGGCGCCTTCCGATGGTATGCGCAGGCGTCAGGAGACCCGATGTTGGGCGCAGTCATGCATGCCTTCGATCGCCAGCCCGGGAGCACGCAAGGACGTGCTGTGTGTTACATCGCCGGCGATCGCGCGTGGTTGGATTGGATCGACCCAGACACCCACATCTACGCGTTCGCCTCCACGTCCATCGAGGACTACCCAGCCCTCTTCCATTGGTGGCGCGACGAGGCTGGGCCCTACCATCCGAGACACCAACCGACGCCAACGAGCGCCAGTCCCTCTGGGATGGAGCCGACGGGCGGTGCGTCGATGTGAGCGAGTCCGACCCTCGCCCGCCAACGAGGGGCTGACATGCGGATCTGCTCTAAGTGCGGGGAGCGAAATCCAGATCGTGCTCGTTTCTGTATGGAGTGCGCATCACCGCTCGACCGCGTCTCTCACCGCAAGGAGGTGCGGAAGGTCGTGTCGATCGTTTTCGCCGACCTCGAAGGATCGACGGCGATGGAGGAACGGCTGGATCAAGAGATCGTTCGGGCACTCCTGACCCGGTTCTACGTGCTGTCGCGAGAGATCCTCGAGCGGCACGGAGGCACCGTCGAGAAGTTCACGGGAGACGCCGTGATGGGCGTCTTCGGTGTGCCTCGTACCCACGAGGACGACGCGCTCCGAGCGGCGCGATCGGCTGTCGAGCTTCGAGACACGATCACGCGCACGAACGAGGAGCTCCTCGACCGGTACGGCGTCGCCCTTCGCCTCCGGATCGGCGTCAACACCGGTGAGGTCGTCGCCGGCGATCCTCGGGAGAGCTCGTTCGTGAGTGGCGATGCCGTGAACGTGGCCGCGCGCCTCGAGCAGAACGCCACCGCGGGCGAGGTCCTGATCGGCGAAGAGACCTACCGTGCCGCCGAGCGATCCATCCATGCCGAGTCCGTCGAGCCATTGGCGTTGAAGGGCAAGAGTCAACCCGTCCCCGCGTACCGACTGCTCGAGGTGCTGGACTACTGGGAGAACCGACCGATCGGATCTCCGCTCGTCGGACGAGACCGTGAGATCGCAGCGCTGCAGCAAGCGCTCCGAAACGTGGAGGATTCACGGGTCCCTGCGATGGCGCTGGTTCTCGGCGAGCCCGGCGCCGGGAAGTCCCGCCTCGTCGACGACTTCCTTCGAACGGTTGAGGACACCGCCAAGGTCGCGGCAACGAACTGTGTCGCCGAGGGAGACGTCCCCTGGCGTCTCGTGTTCGCCGGACTCGCTCTGCAGCTCCTCGGCCTCCCCGCGGATCCCGGCGTCGAAGACGTGAAGGCCCGCGTCATGAGGATCCTCGGATCGAGCGAGCGGGCGCCCCTCGCTACGTCTGAAGTGACCGGCCTGTTGGGTCTGGGCCAGGCCGGCTCCTTCGAGGCAGGCTCCTGGGCTCTCCGCGAGCTTCTGGGCGCCGTCAGTGCCAAGCGCGCAGTTGTCTTATCGGTCGACGATCTTCACTGGGGAGGCCCAGAGCTCCTCGGATTCCTCAAGGATGTCCTCGACGGGCTTCCACGGCGGGTGCTCGTGGTCGGGTCGGCGCCACCGGAGTTCGTCGCGGAGCTGGAGGATGCGGACGCGTGGATCGTCGAACGCGCCCTTCGCATCGACCTGCGGCCGCTCGACCGATCTGATGTGGTGCTGATGGCCGGACATCTGCTCGGCGATCCTTTGGATGAGCCAGACGAGAAGGTCATCGTCGACGCGTGCGAAGGAAATCCGCTCTTCTTGGCGGAGACGATCCGTATGTTCCGCGATCAGGGTGCGCTTCGGCAGACGGAGGCGGGTCGGAACGCGATCGTCAGTGCGGGGAAGGTCCCGAGCTCGATCCGGTCGTTGATCGCAGCACGATTGGACCTCCTGGGAGATATCGATCGGGAGGTCCTCTGCGTCGCCGCGGTCACGGGCCTCGTCGTCGACCTGGAGGACCTTCGTGCGATCACCATGCCCGAGATCCTCGAGGACCTCGACACGCGCCTCCAGCGTTTGATCGATCGACAGCTCCTCCAGGAGCAGGACCCCGGAACCCTTCGGTTCCCGCACGTACTCGTTCGCACGGTGGCGTATGAAACCCTGACGAAGGAAGCGCGCAGCCAGCTTCACGCCGCGTGCGCTGGCCGTCGAGGATCAGAGGGTGATCTTGCTGGGGCCGGATCACACCTGGAACGCGCCTTCGAACTCCGGCGAGATCTGGGGCTGAACGACGCGGAGGCACGCAGGCTTGCTCTGCGGGCCGCCGCGGACCTCGCCGCGGCCGGTCTGTCTTCGATCGAGCACCTGGACCGCCGGGCGGCGAGTGCGTTCGAACAGCGGGCGTTCACACTGTCATCGGTCTCCGGGAACGAAGCGCCCGAGGAGCTGACCGAGCTCGCGTTCCGCCTCGGCGCTTGGGATGACGTTGCCGCCCTGCTCGACCGCGGTCATGACGACAAGTTCGGTCCCCAGGAGGCTCATCGGCTCGGCGTCGCGATCTTGAAGGGTGTCGATCGCGAACACGGCGAGGCTGACATCGCGAGGGGAAGACGATTACTGGACCAGGCCGGCAGGTCCGGCGACACCGACGCCCTGG
>JALYLP010000654.1 GCA_030774195.1 Actinomycetota bacterium
TCTGCAGACATGGCGACTCGCGTCCGGCGCATGACCCGCTCGAGGACGGCCGTGTAGCTCCGCCGAGGCCGTGAACCCATCAGGAAACCCCGCCGGGGGGCCGACGTTCGAGACAGGGTGAGCAGGCATATGGCGGGCGTTAGGGTCAGCGCAACGAATGCCGAGATTGCCACAGCAAGTGCGTACGCCAGGGCAAGCGACGGCACGAAGACGCCGGCGATCCCGCCGATGAACACGACCGGGACGATCGCGAATCCCAGGATCAGGATCGCGTACCCGATGCCGCCACGTGCCTCGGCCGTCGCCGCGAGGACAATCGACTTCGTCGAGCGGTCGGTGTCCTCAGTTCCCGGCTGACGGCGACGCTGGATGACGCTGTCGAAGCCCATGACCGCGTCGTCGATCAGGACGCCCAGCGCGAGCACGAGCCCTGCGACGACCAATGCGTTGATCGTCATCCCCAGCAGGGAAAGGACCAGCCCGGCGGCGATCAGCGACAGCAGGATCGTCACGAGGGCGATAAGCGCCGCACGCCAATCGTTGAGCAGCACCCCGAGCAGGACGACGACGAGGATCAACGCGATCAGCAGCGCAAGACCGACGTTGGCGGTGGCCGCCTCGATGTAGTCCGCCGGCCTGAAGATGGACGAGTCGATCTCGATGCCGGTCAGCCCGGGTCGCAGGGCGTCGAGCGCATCTTCGACGCCCTTCGTCACCTGGGCAGTGCTGGCGCCCGGGAACTTCTCGATGACGAGCATCAGGCCCGGGCCGCCGTTGACGATCGCGTCGCCGATGAGGGGCTGGTGGTCTTCGAGGACCGTGGCGACGTCACCCAGCTGGATGGGCCGACCATCGACCGTCTGCACACCGGCGTCCCCAGGAACGACCGGCACCCTGGCGAGGTCAGCCGGGGCCTTGATCGGGAGAATGTGCTGGATACCGAGCCGCTGGTTCGGCGTGTCGATGAAGCCGCCCGTGCCAGGCGTCGACGCATCGAGGAACGTCAGCGGTGACACCCACATGGCGTTGCCCGCGGTCTCGATCACCTGCTGGAGCGACACGCCCCGGTCGCGCAGCCGTTGCGGGTCGACCAGCACCTGGAGCTGGCGCTCACGCTGGCCCCAGACCGTCACGTTCGCCACCCCGGGAACGCTCAACAGACGGGGCCTGATGGTCCATCGCGCCAGGACCGACATGTCGATAAGCGACGATTCCTTCGAGGACAGGCCGACCATGAGGACCCGGCTCGCCGAAGAGAGCGGCTGGAGCATCGCCGGGGGCCTGGAGACGCTCGGCAGCGCATGCGCCTGGGTGAGGCGCTCGGCCACCATCTGCCGGGCCCGGAAGACATCCGTGCCGGGGTCGAACACGAGGACGATCGACGACAGACCCGCGACCGACTCGGAGCGGATCTCGTTCAGGAAGGCAACGCCATGGAGAAGATCCGCCTCGAGGGGGACGGTGACCAGCTGCTCGACTTCGTCTGCGGACAGCCCAAGGGCCTCGGTCTGGATCTCGACGTACGGCGGGGCGAATTCAGGAAGGACGTCGACCGGGGCGCGCGACAGCTGGGCGACGCCGAACAGCAGCGTCGCGACGGCGATCCCCAGGACGATGAGCCGGAACCTGAGGCTCCAGCCTACGATCGCACGCACAGCACCCGCCTCCCTCCGACGACGCTGCCATGCCCCCGTGCCCGCTCGGGTTGGAACGGGCTCGCCCGGACAGGTGATCGTGCCGTCGCGTTGACCCCCGCGCCTCAATCCGGTGAGTGCCGGCGCTACGCCCGTGGCGCTTTGCCCCGCTCAGTCCGAGTTGGACCTCGGAGACAGATTCGAGATGTCCTGGTGCGATGATCCTGATGGAGCACGGCCCGTCATATAGTCAAAGTTCATCAATCAGGGGGTCCGCGCATGACCACTCCTGGCGGATTGAGCGGCATCGTTCCCGAATCGTGGTCACTCGGTCTCTCGCCGGTCGTCGCGCGACGGCTGCTGAACGTCACCAGCATCGTCGTGGTCGCCGCATTGCTGCTGAAAGTCGGCGATCCGGAGTTCCTCCTGGACGCCGTCTGGGTCACGCTGACAATCAGCGCGTTCGTGCTTGGCCTGCGGGCAACAGTCTTCCGTATGGCCGGGATCCTGATCCTCATAGCAACGTCAGCCGCCGTGGACGTCGGCTTCGGCCGGCCCGTTGAAGACGAGCTTGGCGACCTCACGGAATGGCCGCTGCTGATCGTGATCTCGACTGTGGTCGCGCTCATGGCCGATCGCGTCTCTTCGACCGCTCGCCGATACGCCGCACTCTATCGCCAGGCCAGCGACCGCCTGACCACGGCGCAGGAGGACGAGCGGGCTCGCCTGGCGCGCGATCTTCACGACGGCGTCGGCCAGACCCTCACGGCCGTCGTCTTGACCCTCGATGCAGCCGAGGCCAGCCTCCGCCAGACACGCGGAACCGAAGCGTCGGCCATCGGATCGAGCCCGTCCGCGGCCGAGGCTGCCGTAGGTCGTGCGCGAGACCTTTCCATTGCGGCGCTCGACGAGACCCGAGACGTGGCCGCGCAACTCCGGCCGCCGCGGATCAACGAGATCGGCCTCGGGGCTGCGATCGGCGACCTCGCCGAGACGGCGGGCATCCCCGTCGAGGTCCGGTTTCGTGCGTCGATCCTTCCGCCGAGCGTCATCGATCCGAATCGACAGATCGATGCCTATCGGGTCATCCAGGAGGCGGTCGGCAACGCGGCCCGTCACAGCCACGCTGAAAACGTGTGGATCGATGCCGAGATCACCGATGGGCTCATCAGGCTCACGGTCGGAGACGATGGCGTGGGCTTCGACCGTGCCACGACGCCCGTTGGGCTGGGACTTGCCGGCATGCAGGAGCGCGCTGCGATTCTGCGTGCGCAGCTCGAGGTTCGGTCCGAGCCGGGGGCGGGCACAACCGTTGAACTCTTGATGCCCGTGTTGACCCCGGCCGGCGCTCCAGGCCTGGCCGCGGCCACCGTTCGTCGCGTAGAGGGAATGCTCTGATGCGCGGCCCGCTCGACTACGAGGAGCCGCGATCAGACGCTCTTGCACCGACCGATCCGCAGGATGTCCGGTCAGTGCGGCCTTCGAGGTGGCAGGGGCCGATCCGGATCGCGCTCGTGGACGACCACCATCTCGTCCGAGAAGGTCTCCGGCTCGTGCTGAACAACGTCGATGGCTTCGAAGTCGTCGGCGAGGCCGAGACGGGGGAGGACAGCGTCGCGATGGCGGCCGACCTCAAACCCGACCTCGTGCTGATGGACGTGAACCTCCCCGGGATCGACGGGCTCGAGGCGACCCGTCGCATCCTCGGCGACAACGGCCCGCCGGTCGTGTTGCTGCTCTCGACGTACGAGGAGGAGGAATACGCGCCGCGTGCCGCGGAATGCGGGGCGGCCGCGTACATCCCTAAGGCGGTGTTCGGCCCTGACCGCTTGGAGGCTGCCTGGGAGGCCGCCACCCACGTCTGATACGGGTGCCTGCCTCCCGACAGTTAGTGGTGTGCTTCCCGTCGACGACGGCGTAGCCACGGCCTAGCCTCAAGGCATGAACGCGGCCCCGGTCGATGCCCTCGAAGTCGAAGAACTCCGGAAGACCTTCGAGGCCGCCGATGACGAGCAGATCCCCGTGCGGGCGCTTCGGGGTCTGGACCTTGCGGTCGCGTCGGGAGAGTTCATCGCCGTGATGGGCCCGTCCGGGTGCGGGAAGTCGACCCTGCTGAATCTGATCGCCGGCCTGGACACGCCAACGGGTGGGCAGATCCGGGTCGCGGGAGAGTCGCTCGCGGGGCGGTCTGAGGACGATCTTGCGGTGATGCGTCGCCAGCACATCGGGATCGTCTTCCAGTTCTTCAACCTGTTGGAGGGGATGACGGTCCTCGAGAACGTCGCGCTCCCAGCAGTCGTCGCGGGGCGCCCTCGCAAGCAGGCGGAGACCCGCGCGCGCGACCTCTTGGACCTGCTGGGGATCGCCGACAAGGCGGGGAAGTCACCAGGTGTGTTGTCGGGGGGCCAACGTCAGCGCCTTTCGATCGCGCGCGCGCTGGCGAACGAACCCACCCTGCTGCTCGCCGACGAGCCGACCGGGTCGCTCGACTCAGTTGGTGGCGGCGAGGTGCTTGAATTGTTCCGGCGCTTACATGCCGACGGACAGACGATCGTCATGGTCACGCACAACGACGACGTGGCGGCCACCGCCACGCGGGTCGTCCGCATGAAGGATGGCCGACTCGATGATGGCGCGGAACCTCCGACGGCGCCAGATGGTGTCTTCGGAGTGCTCGGGGATGACGAAGTGTCATGAGCGCGTTCGGCATGCGTGCGCGCGCCGACATTCGCACCCGACGAACGTCCTTGATCGTGCTCACGGTATTCACGGGCCTCGTCGGAGCCGCGGCCATGACCTCGGTGGCGGCGGCTCGGCGGACAGATTCCGCGTACGACCGGTACCGCGCCGCCGTGCGCGAGCCGGACGTGGCCCTGATCGGGTGCCCGCCGGCTTTGGGCCTCGGGGCTGCGGCACCGTTCGAACAAGCAGCGAAACTCCCTCAGGTGATGTCGTGGGAACGATCGTGGATCACACCCGCGGGTCTCTTCTTCGGTGCAGACGGAAGGACGCCCCTCTTCTTCCGGAATGCCCCTGAAGGGCAGGTAGAAGCCCCGATGGATGCGGGAGGGCCGCAGCTCGGGTCGCCGCTGATCTTGGACGGCAGAGCGCCCGCTGGGGCGAACGAGGTTGCGATCGGATGGGGGACCACCGATGGGCCCCGGGCGCACGTTGGAGACACCGTGGTGGTACGTCTCGTGAACGCCGATCACCTCGACAGGGCCATGCGCTACACAGGGGAAGGTGAACCGCCGGCGGGGGCGTTCCTGCCCCCACTGCATCTGCGCGTCGTGGGAGAGTTCATCCCATTCGGTGGCTTGAACGGCGACGACAGCGGTCTCGTAGCGTCCGCGGCGTTCGTCCCGGCCCACGGACGGGAAGCCGTGAGTTGCACGCTCGGAGCGTTCCATCTTCGCGCCGGTCTCCCGGACGTCGACCCGTTCTTGCGCGGCGTGTCCGGCATCCAACAGGGGGTGAACTCGTTGAACCTGTCGGATGAAGCCGCGGCGGTCTCGGGCAAGACGCATCTCGTGTCGATCGTCGCCAGGCTGTTCGGGATGCTCGTGACCCTGGCCGGGGTCCTCACCCTCGGACAGGCGCTCGTGCGACGCGTGGTGCTCGGCGCCACCGAGGATCCGATACTGCGCGCGCTCGGGATGACGCGGCGTCAGGTGGCGAACGCAGCGCTGATCCCCGGCGCGATCGTCGGGATCGGTGGCGCCCTCATCGCCGTGGCAGCGACGATCGCGGTGTCACCGCTGACGCCGCTCGGCTTCGCACGCTTCATCGAGCCTACACCGGGCATCGACGCCGATAGCGCCGTCCTGGCGATCGGCGGCGGCCTCATCGTCGTGGGTGCGGTGCTCGTTTCATGGATCACAGGGTGGCGGATGGCCGGGGCCCGCGCCGGCGTGCTCGGTACGGCGGAGCTCGTCGGTGCGGAGCGCCCGTCTCGGATCGCAACGGCGTTCGCTCGGATGGGGATGCCCCCGACCGCGGTCGCCGGTTCACGCCTGGCCCTCGAGCCCGGGCACGGTCGGACGGCGGTCCCCGTTCGCAGCGCCGTGATCGGGCTCGCGATCGCCGTGGCGGCGATGGTCGGCGCGTTCGGGTTCGCGGCGAGTGCGGTTCATTTCGGCAGCACGCCCAGGCTGTGGGGTGTGGACTTCGCGTTCGCATCCGGACACCCCTACATCGGGAGCCGTTTCCAGGACGAGGCGGTCCCGGCGGTGCAGGGGGACCCAGGGTTCGCCGCCGTGACCGCCGGCAACTTCCAGAACACGCTGGATGTCGATGGCCCGGGCGGCAGCGCACACGTCTTCGCGTGGGCTCTCGAGCCGCTCCGCGGGCCCCTGGTGCACACGACCATGCGGGACGGACGATGGCCTGAACGGTCCGACGAAGTGGCGCTGGGTCTGGAGACCACCCGAGCGCTCGGGGTCACGATAGGAGACCAGGTCCAGATCCAGGTCGGTGAGACGAAGATCCCGATGACCGTCGTCGGCATCCCGGTCTTCCCCGACATCGGCTTCGGCACAGGGCTGGGACAGGGTGCGGGGATGACGATGGACGGGCTGCATGTCTTCTATCCGGAGGCGACACAGAACCTCGTCCTCGCGACGCTCGCGGACGGCGCGGATGTTTCGGCGACCTACGAGCGCGTCAACCGGGTCTTGGACCCACTCGACGCGGGAACCGTCGAGGGCGATGTGGGGTCGCAGGGGTTCCGGGTGCAGGATGCGCTGCGGTCGGAGCGGCTCCCGCTCCTGCTGGCCGCGTTGTTCGCCGTCGTCGCGTTGGGAACGCTGGTCCACCTGTTGATCTCTTCCGTGCGGCGACGGCGTCGCGACCTGGCGATACTCCGCACGCTCGGGTTCAAGCGGGGACAGGTGATGTGGACCGTCGCGTGGCAGTCGGCGACCCTGGCTGCCGTCGCGCTCGCGATCGGCGTGCCGACCGGCGTGCTCCTCGGGCGGTTGGCGTGGGACCTATTCGCCGACCGGCTCGGGATCATCGTGGAGCCTGTCATCGCGTGGGGTGCAGTCGTGCTCGTGATGCCCGCAACGATCGGTCTTGCGGTATTCGTGGGGCTCGGACCCGCGCTCGCGGCTCGGCGGACCCGGCCGGCGGTCGTCCTTCGGGCGGAGTGACCGTGCGCCCCTGGGCCAAGTGGCTGGCGTGCGGCTTCGTCGTGTCGGTCGTTGGGGTCGGCGTCGCCTTCCTCTTCGGCGGGCTGCTGGGATGGACGTGGTCGCCGTGGCTCGCGGTGACGCCCGGCCTCCTGGCGGTCATCCCCGCCGGGTTATCGCTGCGCGGAGGTTCGGCGGCCCATGCGGCTGACGGTGCCTTCGTCGCTTCGGTGTCGCTGACAGGGTTGTTCGTCGTCGCGGCCGGTGCGTATGCGGCCGTGCTCCTCTTGGCAGGACGAGGCCCGGTCGAGGGCGAGCGGTGGTTCCTCGGCCTTGCGCTCCTCGTCGTCTCGTTCGCGGCCCTCGCGTATCGCTCCCTGTACCCACGCCTCGAACGCGCCGCCCGCCGATTCGTGGCCAGGGATCATCGGGCGGACAGTGACCTCGTGCGGGCGCTCACGTCGCGGATGACGCGTGCGGTCCCGTTGGACGAGTTGGCGCTCCAGGTCGCCGAGTCCCTTCGAGCCGAACTGCACCTGCAGGCAGTCGAGTTGTGGACCGTCTACGAGGGGTCGCTCCGCCCGTGGATCGGCGATCCAGGATTCCGCGCCGCCCCGATGCCGCTACGTGGACTCGATCCTGCGACGGTGGTCCAGGCGGGCCTTTCCGGGCACGGATGGATGAAGGTGTGGCTCCCGGCGATGCTCGAGGATCGCGAGGACGCGTTCGTGCGCATGGCGCCCATGTCACACGCCGGGGAGCTTCAAGGGGTGATCGTGGTGGAGCGCCCGATCACGGTTGCCGAGTCGTTCTCGCCCGACGAGGAGCGCACGGTCATCGAGCTGGGGCGGATGCTCGGCGTGGCGTTGCACAACGCCCGGCTCGACTCGGCGCTCCAAGCTTCGCTCGACGAAGTACGTCGCCAGGCTCAAGAGCTCCAGGCGTCGCGCGGACGGATCGTCGCGGCCGCAGACGACGCCCGCCGCCAGATCGAGCGCAACCTTCACGATGGAGCGCAGCAGCACGTGGTGGCGCTCGGGATCAAGGCGAAGCTCGCCCGGACCATGCTCGACACGGATCAGGAGCGGGCTATCCACGTTCTCGACAGCCTGTCCGCGGCGGTGGACGACACGTTGCAGGAGCTGCGCGACCTCGCCCACGGCATCTATCCACCCTTGCTCGCGGACAAGGGGCTCAGGGAGGCGCTCGCCTCAGCGGCGCGGCGCGCGGTCCGGCCGACGACGGTGCGCACGGACGAGCTCACACGCTACCCGGCGGAGGCAGAGGCAACGGTCTACTTCTGCGTCCTCGAGGCGCTCCAGAACGCCGGCAAGTACGCGGGGGAAGCCGCGTCCGTGACGGTGGACGTTCGGGAGGACGAAGCCGGCCTGGTCTTCATGGTCAGCGACGATGGCGCCGGCTTCGATGTGCGTGGCAAGGGCATGGGCGCGGGGTTCCAGAACATGTTGGACAGACTGGGAGCCCTCGGCGGCACGCTCCGCGTTGATTCGGCTCTCGGGAAGGGCACCCGCGTGACGGGCGTCCTCCCGGTGACTCGCGTGGGACCCTCCTAGTCTGGCCGACTCCGGACCGGGTAGCGCTGCTACGCGACCGGCACCCGTCCGCCGACGGTCGAGCCTTCGCCGGGAACGCTCCGGATCGTGAGCGAGCCGCCGATCGCATCGAGGCGGTCGGCCATGCCTTGGATGCCGGTCCCGTCACGCGCTCGCTCCACGTCGAACCCCGACCCGTCGTCGCCGACCTCGAACGTGAGGTGGCCGTCGGTCTGCGCCAGCGTGATGGCCGCGCGCGTGGCCTCGGCGTACTTCGCGACGTTGTTCAGCGCCTCGAGGACGCAGAAGTAGACGGCCGCCTCGATCTCCTGGGGGTACCGACCCACGCCGTCCGCCTCGACGGTCGTCGGAACGGCCGCCTTGCGTGACTGCGCTTCGAGCGCGGCGCCGAGGCCCTTGTCCGCGAGGAGCGGCGGGTAGATCCCCCGCGCGAGGTCGCGGAGATCCTCGAGTGCGGCGTTCGCCTGGGAGCCGAGCTTCGCAGCGAGCTGGCGATCCCGCTCCGGATCCTTCCCCGTGGTCTGCTCAAGGAGCCTCAGCTGGACCGCGAGCGCGACCAGTTGCTGCTGCGCGCCGTCGTGCAGGTTCCGCTCGATCTTGCGTCGTTCGTCGTCTTGCGCGGCGACGAGGCGCTGTCGCGACGCCCGCAGCTCCTCGATCAACCGCACGTTCCGGAGCACCGGACCAGCCTGCGCGGCAAGATCGTTCATCAGCTTCTCGCGAGCCGGGTCCATCGGGTCGTTCGCCGGCATCGTCACGCTGAGCGCCCCGAGCTCTTCGCCCTGCTGGATCACCGGCGCGACGTGCTCGGTGCCGTTCGCGGGTCCTCCGAACGACGCTGCCTCTCGCTGCTCACCGCCGATGGACAGGAGCACGCGAGCCGAGGTAGCACCCGCCCCGATCGCGAGGACCTGCGCCATCCGCGGCAACACGTCGTCCGTCGCGTACGTCTCGCCGACACGACCGGAGAACTCGGTGAGGACCTCGTACGGGGTTGCCCTCGTGTGATAGACGACACGGTCGGCGATCCTGCGAGCCAAGCGGCGGAGCGGACCGAAGAGCGTTCCGACGGCGACCCCGACGACGAAGAGGCCACGCTCCCATCCGCTGAGGCCGGTCCCGACGACCATGACCGGGAGCAGGAGGAGCACGCCCAACGTGACGACGGTCAATCCGCCGGCGACGACCGCGAAGACGAGCGCCTTCTTGATCACGACGTCGAGGTCCCAGAGGTGGTACCGGTAGATCGCGATCAGATAGGCACCGGGGACCCCGAGCACGATCACCGCGAAGAGCGCGCTGAAGAGCACGACGAAGAGCCTGATCCCGCCGACCACGGGTTCGTCGGCGCCCAACAACGTGTCCGCGATGAATCCGCTCGCCGCGAGCAGGAGGAACAGCGCCCCGGCCAGGGTCGTCACGAAGACGAGCCACCGAAGCTGCTGTCGCTCCTCCCTGCGCGCGCGTTTGAACCGGCCGCGCACGCCGAAGATCGTTGCGACCGCGAGGACGAGCGCCACCATGCCGCCGATGCCGGTGATGGTCGGCGCGATCGTCGACAGCGCCGGCACGCCGAGCGGGTTCATGTACAGGATCCCGGCGTCGACGTAGTTGTTCAGCGGACCCGGGCTGACCACGTACGCGGCCATAGCGATGCCGACGGCAACGAGGAACACGCCCATCGCCCATCGCCAGCGCGGCGACGGGAGCCGGCCGTCGGGGAAGAGCAACCACAGGAAGGGAAGGAGGACGAACGGGTAGAGCGCGTACTCACCGATCACGGCCCACAACCAGACGAACGGGATCGACGCGTGCGCCTTCAGGGACGAGAACACGAGGATCTGACAGAGCGCGACGACGACCACGAGGAAGCCGAGCCCGAGGAACACCCAGCCCGCGAGGTTCCGCGGTTGTCGACCCACGATCAGGCTGCCGGTCCCCATCCACACGAAGGTGACGGTCAAGATGAGGATCGTGCCGATCGAATCCGTCGACGAGGTCAGCGTTCCGCCGTTCGCGACCTCGTCCTGCTTGTCCCGCATCACCTGCGGAGCGTCGGCGAGTGCCGGGTCCGTTCGGGCGCTCGGGTCGTGACCGAGGGCCGTTGCGGCGTCCGCGATCCGTGACGCGAGCGTGCTCGGCACGACCATGATCTCGTGCGGGTCGGCTCGCGAGAACGTCGTGCGGCTCACGGCGAACGCGGTCGCGATCATCACGAGCGCGAGCCCGATCAGGGTGCGAGAGATCAGGGTCGCCGCACGCGGCGTCATCCCATGCCTCCGACCGGAACGCGACCGGATACCGTCGAGCCCGTTCCGGGTTGGCTCTCCACATGGAGCTGGCCGCCGACCGCATCCAGTCGGTCGGCCATCCCCTGCAGCCCGGTCCCATAGCTCGTCGCGTCCGCATCGAAGCCTCGTCCGTCGTCGTTCACGGCGAACTCCACGTGTCCGTCCCGCTGCGACAACCGCACGATCGCTCTGCTCGCCTCCGCGTACTTCGCGACGTTGTTGAGCGCCTCGAGCGTGCAGAAATAGATCGTCGACTCGACGTCCTGCGCATATCGCCCGATGCCGTCGGCTTCGATCGTCGTCGGCACCGCGGCCTTCCGGGCCTGGCTCTCGAGCGCCGCAGCGAGACCTTTATCCGCCAGCAGGGGCGGGTAGATCCCGCGCGCGAGGCTGCGGAGGTCATCGAGGGCGGCGTTCGCCTGCGAGCCGAGCCGGGCGAGCAACTGTCGCTCCTCGTCGGGATCCTTGCCCGCGAGCTGCTCGGCGAGCTTCAGCTGGACCGCCAACGCGACCAGCTGCTGTTGCGCGCCGTCGTGGAGGTTCCGCTCGATCCTGCGGCGCTCTTCGTCCTGCGCGGCCACGAGCCGTTGTCGCGATGCGCGGAGCTCCTCGATCAGACGGACGTTCCTGAGCACCAGACCCGCCTGCGCCGCTAGGTCCTCGACGAGCTTCCGTTTCGTGGGATCGATGGGGTCCGAGGCGGGCATCCTGACGGAGAGCGCCCCCAGCTCCTCCCCGTGATGCGCGACCGGTACCGTGGTCCCATCGGCGGGGGTGGCTCCCTCGGGGAACGTCGCGGCGGGTCGGACGTCGCTCGCGACCTTCAACCAGACGGTCGCGACCTCGGCTCCGGTCCCGTTGGCCAGCACCCCGGCCATCCGATCCAAGACGTCATCGGCCGCATACGCCTCCCCGACCCGGCCGGAGAAGTCCGCCAGGACCTCGTACGGGGTCGCTCGCTTCCCGTACACGATGCGGTCGGCGAGCTTGCGCGCGCGGTCGCGTGCCGGCGCGAAGAGGACCGCCAGGGTCGCCGCGGCGGCGAACGACCCGATCGTCGAGCTCACCTGGGTCGTGAGGAGTCCGACGATCGCCGCGTAGACAGCCGTGATGAAGACGACCAGCAATCCGAACACCACGGCCTTGCGGATCACCACGTCGAGCTCGTAAAGGTGGTACTTGAGGATCGCCACGCCGCACGCGATCGGGATCCCGCCGAGGAGCGTGACGAACCAGACGGCGAACAGGACGTTCCCGAGGGTGTCGGCCGCGCTCGAGCGATCGCCCAGGATCGCCGACAGCACGATCCCGATGACGAACTCGACCATGAACGCAACCCCGACGAACACGAGCCACTTGATCTGCTGACGGACCTCGCCCGATGCCCCCCGGAACCGGACGATGATGGCGGCTCCCGCCAGGAACGCACTGATCAAGATGCCGAACCCCGCGATCTGCGTGATGCCATCGATGGCTCCCGCGAACGCGTCGATGCCGAGCGGGTTCGTCACCGTGACGCTCGTGAGGTCGGAGAACGCGCCGGTCAAGCGTCCCGGCGTCACGGCGAACCCGATCACGGTGATCGTCGTGGCAGCGATCGTGAACCACAGGACGGGCCGCCACCGTCGTGACGGGAGTTTCCCGTCCGGGAACAAGAGGAAGAGCGGGATGAAGATCGTGAGGACGGCGACGATCAACCACCGGTCGAACCAGGCGGCGACCTGTCCGAACGGGAGGCCTCCCCGATGGGTCACGAGTGCCTCGGTCGCATAGCCGCCGACGACGAATCCGAAGATCCCGAGGATCGGGATCATCATCAGGAGCCATCCGATCGTGTTCCTCGGCTGTCTGGTCACGATCGCCCACCCGACGAGCAGGATCAGGGTGGAGAAGACGATGGCCCCGGCGTCGAAGACCAGATCGAGGGCCAGGCTCGACTGGTCCGTCAGGCTTCCCGTGGCGATGCCGAGGATCAGACGGGCCATCCACAGCGCGACGAAGAGAGCGACGAGACCGATCGCGACCCTCCGCGCGTTCGCGCGTTCGCGATCCGGCTGGCTCATCCGACGGCCTCCAGTACGCGGACGGGCATCCGTATCGAGACGGTCGTCCCGGCGCCCGGCGTGCTCGTGACCTGGAGCGTGCCTTCGAGAGCGTCCACGCGGTCCTGCACGATCTGCAGGCCCATCCCTCGAGGCGTCGCCGCGACATCGAACCCAGGACCGCTGTCGCGGATCTCGAACGCGATCTCTTCTGCGTCGCGGGACAGTGCGACCACGCACGGCGCGTTGTTCGCATGGCGGATCACGTTCTGGATCGCTTGGAGGCAGCAGAAGTACACGCCTGCCT
>JALYLP010000655.1 GCA_030774195.1 Actinomycetota bacterium
AGCGCGCCGATGATGACGACGACGCCATCCAGGAGGCCGACGAACAGCGGCTTGTCGGTCGGGAGGGTTCCGGCCGTTACGGGAACCGTGCCCTCCTTCGCCAACGCGCCGGCCAGTGCGAGCGCGGCAAGCATCGGGACGAAACGATCGATCAGCATGACGATCCCGCCACCGACGGCGTAGAAAGGCCCGCTCGCCGTGAGCCCGGCGAACGCGGAGCCGTTGTTGTTGCCTATCGACAGGAGGGCGTAGAGGATCTCGCTGAACCCGTGCGGCCCGGCGTTCAGCCGGCCGTTCAGCCCTTGCGGGATCACGACCGCCACCGCGGTGAAGGCGAGCACGACCAGGAACGGCACTAGGACCGCGATCGCCGAAAGCTTGACCTCTCGAGCGCCGATCTTCTTCCCGAGGTACTCGGGGGTGCGCCCAACCATCAGGCCGCCGATGAAGACCGCGATGATGACGTAGAAGAGCATGCCGTACAGCCCGCTCCCGACTCCGCCCCAGATGACCTCACCGACCCCGAGGTTGAACATGGGGGCGACCATGCTGACCGGCTTGTAAGAGTCGTGCATCGAGTTGACGCTGCCGTTCGACGCATCGGTGGTCGCCACCGCCCACAGGCTCGACAGGTCGGTCCCGTAGCGGACCTCCTTGCCTTCCAGGTTCTGCGCGGTGGCGGGCACGCCCGCGGAGACCATCGCTTGCGTGGCGGAGTGCTCCTGCGGGACCGTGAGCAGGAGTCCCCCGAGGAAGAGGATCATCATGGCGGCGAAGATCGCCCAGCCCTCGCGGATCCTCCCGACCATCTTCCCGAACGTGTAGGTGAGCGCTGCGGGGATCCCGAGGATCAGGAGCAGCTCGAGGAAGTTCGCCAGTGCGGTTCCCCCTTCGAAGGGATGTGCCGAGTTGACGTTGAAGAAGCCGCCGCCGTTCGTGCCGAGCTGCTTGATCGCGATCTGCGAGGCCACGGGCCCGCGGGCGATCGTCTGGGCGAAGCCTTGGACGCCCGCGACCGTCGTCGAGTTCGCGAACGTTTGCACGACGCCCTGCGTCATCAGGATGACGGCGACGACGACTGAGATCGGGAGCAGGATGTAGACGACGCCGCGGATCATGTCGCGCCAGAAGTTGCCGAGCCCATCGGTCTTGTTCCGCGTGAACCCGCGGATCATCGCGATCAACACGGCCATGCCGACCGCCGCCGACAGGAAGTTCTGGAACGTCAGCGCGATCATCTGGGTCAGATAGCTCATGGTGCTCTCGCCGCCGTACGCCTGCCAGTTCGTGTTCGTGACGAAGCTGGTCGCGGTGTTGAACGAGACGTACTGCGTGGGCGCCGCCAGGCCGACCGGGTTGAGCGGCAGGTGTCCCTGGAAACGCATCACGAGATACGTGAAGATCATCGAGACGGCGCTGAACCACAGCACGCTCGAGGCATACCGCCGCCAGGTCTGCTCGGCGCGGGGATCCACACCGATCAGGCGATAGATCACGCCCTCGACGCGCCCGATCCTCTCGGACGTATAGACGCGGTACATGAATGCGCCGAGCGGCGGCGTGATCAGCGTCAGCAGGATCAGGTAGACGACGATCGTCGGCATGTCAGAAGCGTTCCGGGCGGATCAGCGCGATCGTGAGGTACACCAGCAGACCCACCGCCACGATCAGCTCGAGGATGTCCGCGAGACTCATACGCGGTCGAGCCATGCGACGAACAGGCCGGCCAGGACGAAGAAGCCGACCATCAGAACCACCATCAACGCGTCGGTCACGGTGCCTCACCTCCACATCCGAGGCTAGCCCGGGGGGATGAGGAACCCGTAAAGGCGAGCCGACCGGCCGTTCGGGATACCTATGGATGTCTTCGGGAGGCCCGTGCGTCGTCGCAGGGGCGGAGCGGGCGTGCCTATCCTCGTCTCGTGAGCGTTTCCGACGTCGTCGGGTGGATGCGTGAGCCCGCCCGCCCCAAGCGGCGGCTTGCCGGGTACGTCGTCGCGCTCGTCGGACCGGTCGCTCTCGCCCTGATCCTGGCCCCTTTCCGCGACACCTTGCGGACGACGACGGTGGGGTTCGGCTTCGTCGTCGTGGTCGTGCTCGCGGCATCGCTCGGTCGGGTCGGTCCCGGCATCGTCGCATCGATCATCGGGTTCCTCGCGTTCAATTTCGCCTTCCTGCCGCCGTACGGGACCTTCGTGATCGAACGCCCTGAGGACGTGACGGCGCTGTTCGTGCTGCTCGGGCTGTCGATCCTGATCTCGGTCCTGTTCGCGCGAGCCGCGGAACGCGCGGATGCCGCCGAGGCGCGCGAGAGCGAGCTCCGCAGCCTCCAGGAGCTCAGCCGTGACCTCGTCGTGCAGGGGCCGGGCGATGAGACGTATCGCGCCTTGCTGGAGCACGTCGTTGGGCGGTTCGGCTTCACGGCCGGCGCGCTCTTCGTCCAGGAGCAGGGATCGGGGCTCGTCGAGCGGATGACCGCCGGCGCCGAGCCAGGGACGGTGACGCCCAGCTGGGACCCGAGCTCAGCGGGACGTGCTCCCGAACGACTGCCCCTCAGCGTGGGGAACCGGAACCTCGGTCTGATCGTGCTCGTCGGGGACCGGGGGCCGCTCGAGGCCCCCGAGGGTCGCGTGATCCGCGCGGTCTGCGATCAGCTCGCCCTGGTGCTCGAACGTGACCGTCTCTTGCGCAGTGCGACGGAAGCCGAGATCTTCAAACAGACCGATCAGATCCGGCGCAGCATGCTCGCGGCCGTCTCGCACGACCTCCGCAGTCCTCTAGCAGCGATCAAGGCGTCCGTGACGGACCTGATGGATCCCGACGTCCCGCGGACGGACGAGGAGCGTGCCGAGGTGCTCCAGACGATCGACGCGGAGACGGATCGTCTCGACACCCTCGTGGCCAACCTGCTCGACATGTCGCGGATCGAGGCCGGCGTGCTCAAGGCCCGGACCGAGCCCGCCGACATCGCGGAGGTCGCGACCGCAGAGGTCGATGCTATCCACGTGCGTTGGCCCGACGTGCGCGTCGGAACGGAGATCGACGAAGGTCACACCGTTGCTGAGGCGGATCCAGTGTTCCTGGTGCGCGTGCTCTCCAACCTGCTCGACAATGCGGCCAAGGCGGCATCCAAGGCGGGGAAGCCCGACGTTCAGCTACGGATCGGCCGACACCAAGGGGGCGTGGCGGTGCGCGTCGTCGATCACGGCGAAGGTTTCGATCCGACTACGCGGGAGCAGCTCTTCTACCCGTTCTATCGGCTCGAGGGGCGGACCTCGAACCTGGGTCCCGGACTGGGCCTCGCGATCGCGAAAGGGTTCGTCGACCTGATGGGAGGCGAACTCTGGGTGGAGGATACGCCCGGCGGCGGCGCGACCTTCGCGTTCTCGCTGCCCCAAGCGGTCCAACGATGACGTTGATCCTCGTCGTGGATGATGAAGCGCAGATCCGCCGCGCGCTCGAGCGCGCCCTGGTTGCCCGCGGGTACGAGGTGGACGCCGCCGCCGACGGCGTCGAGGCGCTGGACCACGCGGCCGTGCGTCCTCCCGATCTCATCGTCCTCGATCTCAACATGCCGGTGCTCGGAGGGCTCGAAGTGACCCGGCAGATCCGCGGTTGGAGCTCCGTTCCGATCCTGGTGCTGTCGGTGCGCGAGGACGAGTCCGACAAGATCGCGGCGCTCGACTCCGGGGCGGACGACTACCTCACGAAGCCGTTCAGCGTGGGCGAGCTGCTCGCGCGCGTTCGCGCCCTGCTCCGGCGCACGGATGCGACCGGCGATCGCACGCCCCCCGTGTTCCGCAACGGAGTCGTTCAGATCGACATGGGGGCTCGCCGCGTCGTGCGCGACGGCGAGGACATCCACCTGACGAAGACCGAGTGGAGCCTCCTGGAGGCGTTCACGGGCGCGTCGGGCAAGCTCCTCACACACCGGTGGCTGTTGGAGCACGTCTGGGGCGGCGGGTACGAAGACGACGTGGAGGTGCTCAGGGTGTTCGTGAGCCAGCTCCGGAAGAAGATCGAGCCCGATCCGCACCGCCCGGGCGCGATCGTCACCGAGCCGGGCGTGGGGTATCGCTGGAGCATCCGTCCCGTCGCCGACCCATGATCACGGGTGTGCGGCGGCCGGTTCGAGATCGTCGATCCGATGTTCGCGGTCGGCGCCCAAGTGGAACGGCACCACGACGACGTCCACGTGGGGCTCTTCCGCGAAGGCACTGGCGATCCTGCGGCTCGTCCGGTCGTGCAGCAGGAGGTGCCGGCGCTTCGGGAAGTGTCGGCGCGGGAGGATCAGCGTGACCTCGGTCGCTTCATCCTGGAACCGCGAAACGTAGCGCCGCAGGCTGCGTTCGATGTTCCGATCGTTGCACTCCTCAACGTCCAACGGGATCCCGGCGAGGTATCCGAACGCGATCCACTGGTCGATCAACATCTTGGCGCGGTCGGGATCGCTCGCCGCGTGCACGGCCCGCACCTCGAGCGCTTCGATCCCCCGCGCGTACCGCGAGGCCTTGAGGACCGCCTGGTCGAGGTCCTCGACCAGGATCAGCGCCACGTGACGCCGGCGTGGGGAGAGCTGCAGCCGGTCGTGATGAGCTGGATCGGCCGCGGCGCCGTGCGCGCGAACGATGACGACGCCGACGTTCGGCAGATCGCGGAGCGACTCGGCGAGCCCGGACCACGCGTGCATCCGTCGGAGTCGAGCGAGGAACGGCTCGTCGGCCGGCGTCGGAACGATCACCGTCACCTGTTGGTGCGTCACGTCGAGCCCGCGGAGGTAGCGTGCGATCGCGAGCCCGGGCCGTTCGTCACCGGGGATGGAAACGAGCGGGATGCGCAGCCCGGCGTCCTTCCACGCGGCCTCGAGCTCCGGGTCGCGACCGCCGAGATGCAGCGCGGTGATATGCGTCGGGCGGATCGTGAGGGCGTACTGGGCGGCGTGGAACGTATCGTCGTCGAGCTCATCCACCAGGACGAGCGCGGTGTGCTCGGTCCGCAAGGTGGCGCCGTTCGCCCGGTCCTTCGGGCCGATCACGAGCTGCTCGTCCTCGCCCTCGTACGTCTTGTTCACGCGCACGAGGATCGCCACGAGGATCGGCACGAACACCATGACGATCCACGCACCACCCGCGAACTTGACGATCGCGATCACGATCGCAACGACCAAGGTCGCGATCGCGCCCAGTCCGTTCACGAACAGCCCGAACTTCCAGCCCTTCTCCCGTAGCCGGAGGTGACGCTTGGCCATGCCGCTCTGCGACAGCGTGAACGACGTGAATACGCCCAGGGCGTAGAGCGGGATCATCGCCGTGACGCTCGCCCTGAACACCACGATCACCACGCTGGCAGCCGCGGCCAGCGCCACGATCCCGTTCGAGAAAACCAGCCGGTGTCCGCGCTTCGTGAGCTGGCGCGGCATGAAGGCATCGCCCGCGTGGAAGCTGGCCAATCGAGGGAAATCCGCGAACGACGTGTTGGCGGCGAGGATCAGGATGAGGGTCGTGCCGATCTGGAGCACGAGGAAGAGGAGCCGACCGAGAGCGCCGGTGCCGTACACGGCCTGCGCGATGATCGCGAGGACCGACTTGCTCTCGTCCGCCACCGGGACCACCTGCAGCCTGGCGGCAAGGAAGGACACCGCCAGGAACGAGGACCCCAGGATCAGGCCCATCCATACGAGGGTGATCTGGGCGTTGCGCCACTCAGGTTTGCGGAACGCTGGGACCCCGTTCGAGATCGCTTCGACCCCCGTCACCGCGGCTCCACCGGACGCGAACGCGCGGAGCAGGATGAAGACCGTGACCGCCCCGGCGAAGGGCGAGACGGCTCCGTTCGCGACCTGCTGTTGGATCGGGAACGCCTGGAGGTGACCGGACAGCACCTCGTAGATCCCCATGACGCAGGTGAGACCGAGGCTGACGATGAACAGGTAGGTGGGCGCGGCGAAGATCTTGCCCGACTCCCGCACCCCTAGGAGGTTCCCGTAGGCGATCATCCACACGAACACCAGCGAGAACACGATGCGGAGCGGGACGCCCAGAGGCACGACCGAGCTGATCGCCTGGACGCCGGCGGCCGTCGAGACGCTGACGGTCAGGACGTAGTCGACGAGCAGGGCGACGCCGGCGAGCTGCGCAGGAAGCAGCCCCAGATTGTCCTTCGTCACGATGTAAGCCCCGCCGGCGGTCGGGTAGGCCTTGATCGTCTGGCGGTACGAGAAGATCAAGATCGCCTCGATCAGGACGATCACGAACGAGATCGGGAGCACGTAGGTGAACGCGAGGATCCCGATCGCCGGGATCAGGACGCGCAGGATCTCCTCGGTCGCGTAGGCGACCGAGGACATGTTGTCGGAAGAGAAGACCGCGAGCGCCGTCGGCCGACCCAGACGCTCGTGCTCCAACCGAGACGTGGCGAGGGGTCGGCCCAACAGCAGACGCTTGAACGCGTAGCCGGTCCCGAGGTCCACGTCGCGCTCCACGCATCCAACGCTAAGGAGCGAACGGGCGGTTCCGGCGACGGAGGCATCAGGGTTCCGCCAGGGATCGCCTGGCGGCGTCAAGATCGCGTCAAGAGGGCTAGCCTCGATACGTGGAACGCGGCCGGCTGAGGATCTACGTCGGGTACGCGCCGGGCGTCGGCAAGACCTACGCGATGCTCGACGAGGCTCTGCGCCGGCGTGTTCGCGGGACCGACGTGGTGCTCGGCTTCGTGGAGACGCACGGCCGTCAGGAGGTGGCTGCGCAGACTCGCGACCTGGAGGTCGTCCCTCGTCGAAGCGATCTCGGCCGCGCCGCGACGGAAGAGATGGACGTCGATGCGGTCCTGGCTCGTCGCCCGGAGGTGGCGGTTGTCGACGAGCTCGCGCACGCGAACGCCGTTGGGTCGCGCAACGCGCACCGCTGGCGGGACGTCGAGGAGCTGCTGGCCGCCGGCATCGACGTGATCTCGACGATCAACATCGAGCATCTCGAGTCACTGCACGACGTGATCGAGGGGATCACGGGGGAGGCGCCGGCCGACACGGTCCCCGACGCGCTCGTGCGGGACGCGGATCAGCTCGAGCTCGTGGACATGACCCCCCAGGCGCTGCAGCGTCGGCTTGCGCACGGGAACGTCTTTCCGCCCGAACGGATGGACGCCGCGTTGGCGCGGACGTTCCGCGAAGAGAACCTCGCGCGCCTCCGCGAACTGTCGCTCGTGTGG
>JALYLP010000656.1 GCA_030774195.1 Actinomycetota bacterium
GGCCGGGGGCGACGCGCGCGGCTCGCGGCCCGGCCACGGCCGCACGGCGGAGGTCGTACGAGCGCCGGCGGTCGACGTCGACGAGGACGCCGTATGCCTCCGTGATCTCCGCGAACCGGGCCGCGGCGAGCGGGTCGTTCCGGTCGGCATCGGGGTGGAACCGACGCGCGAGCATGCGGTACGCGTGATGGATCTCGTCCGACGTCGCGGAGGGGCTCACGCCCAAGACGGCGTAGGCATCGAACGGCAGACCCCTCGCGCCGGCGCTCACCCGGCGAGTGTAGGGCGGCTCAGCGGATGCCGGTGTCCACCGTGAGGTCCACGTCCATCGGCTGGCCGGCCTGTACGACGATCGTGACGGGTTTGCCCGTCGGCGGCCCGCCGTCCGTCACCGCCACGACCTGGTAGCTCCCGGGCTGGAGCGTCAGCGTGTAGTTGCCGCCATCGTCGGTCCGCGTCTCGGTCCCATGTCCGGCGTCGTCGGTCGCGCGCACGGTCCCGACCCACGGAGCCGGCGGACACGGGGAGCCCACCCGCTCGACGGGACAGGTCGGACCCGCGGTGACGGTCCCGAAGATCCCGGACGTGCTCTCGGGTCCTGACGTCCGGCCGCACGCGACGAGAGCCAGCATGAAGGCCGTTGCGAGGATCCTGCACATGTTCCTGGGACGCGCCCCGACGCTCCGCCGGTTCCCGGTCAGCCGCCGTACGCCGAGGGCTTGAGCGTCCCGATGTAGGGCAGGTTGCGGTACTTCTCGGAGAAGTCGAGCCCGTAGCCGACGACGAACTCGTTGGGGATGTCGAAGCCGCAGTAGCGGATGTCCAACGGAACCTGCTGGATCCCTTCCTTGCGCAGGAGGGCCGCGACCTCGAGTGTCGCGGGTTTGCGTCCGGCCAGGTTCTTCAGTAGGTACTTGAGCGTGAGACCGGAGTCGACGATGTCCTCGACGACCAACACGTCGCGATCCTTCAGATCGTGATCGAGGTCCTTGAGGATCCGGACGACGCCGGAGGTCTTCGTCGCTGCGCCGTAAGACGACACCGCCATGAAGTCGAACTCGAGTGGGAGCCGGATGTGCCGCGAGAGATCCGCCATCACCACGAACGCGCCCTTGAGGACCCCGACGAGCAGCAGATGCCGGCCCTCGTAGTCCCGCGTGATCTGCTCGCCCATCTCGACGAGCTTGGCCTCGATCTCGTCCGCCTTGATGAGGACGTTCTCGATGTCGTCGGCGTAGGTCTCCACGGGAGCCGGGAGTCTACCCCTCGACCTCGACATGCGTGCGGGTGCGCCGCGCCTTGATCCCGAGCAAGAGGTCGCGCGTCCGCCCGGGCGATCCGGCCGCCAGGTCGAGCACGGCGTCGATCGCCTCATGATCCCAGCCGAGGTCCGCCCGTTGGAAGCCGCGCCGCGCGACCCGTGACGAGAGCGCCGGCGGGAGGTCGAGGAGCGGGCGGGCGCGGATCGCGAACCCACGGTCGCGGAGCTCGACGAGCACCTGTGCGTGCTCGTCGGCGTGGGCGAAGAGCGCCGTCGCATCTCGTCGCAGGTGGTCCGCGGTCCGAGCGAAGGTCCGCTTGACGTCGCGCCCCGTGGACCGTTCGATCGCGGGGATCGCCTCCAGACGGAGGGCGTTGCGCAGCAGGTTCGTGTCGGCGTTCGTCGGATCGTGTCGAGGACGGAGGTGGAGCGATCGACAGAACCCTTCGACCTCCTTCCGCGTCACGTCGATCAGCGGACGGACGAGCGTGCCGTTCACCGGAGCGATCCCGCCCATCCCATCCAACCCCCACCCCAGCACGAGGCCCATCAGGATGGTCTCCGCCTGGTCGTTCAGCGTGTGCCCGTCGGCCATCCGCGTCGCGCCGATAGTTCGCGCGACCCGCCCCGCCTCCCGTGCCCGCTCGAACCGGCCCCACATCTCAACCGAATCCGAGCGGCCCGGCTCGTCGACGGCGACCGCCAGATGGAAGGGCAACCCATGCCGGTCAGCGAGGCGGCGCACGTACGAGGCATCCGTCGCCGAGTCGGGCCGCAGCCGATGGTCCATATGGAAAACCGCCAGCCGGAGCCGGAAGAGTCGGCGCAACCGGATCAACGACTCGAGGAGACACACTGAATCGGGGCCGCCGCTCACCCAGACGAGCACATGGTCGCCGGACGCGAACATGTCGTATCCCCGCGCGGTCTTCGTGACCCGTTCGATAACCTTCGCGACGGCGGGCGGTCTCCGCGCCGCCATCGGTTACCGCGTGACGCGAGCGATCCAGCGATCCGGATCGGCCACCTCGCCCGGTTGCGGGAGATGCTCGCGCGAATCCCACACCAGGTTGAAGCCGCTCATACCGACCCGTTCGATCACGTCGCGCACGAATCGCTCGCCGCTGTCGTACTGCGCCACCTTCTGATCGAACCCGATCGCACGCTGGAAGCGCTGCTCGACGCCGCGAACGCGGCGCCTGGCTTGCAGGGCGTTCCTCAGCCGCGGCAGCGTTGCGATGTGTTCCTTCGCCACCTCGTTCATCACGAAGGACGCGTGCCCCTCGAGGAGCGACATCATCGCTTGGGTGCGTTCGAAGATCGCACGCTGCTCGGGTGTCAGCAGCCGGAGGATCCCTCCGGGCCCCGTTCCCGTACGGGCTTCCTCGGCCGCGCGGCGCAGCTGATCCATCAGCTGGTGCGGGTCGAGCGATACGGTCTCGAGGTACTCGTCCACCATCCCTCCGAGGAACGTTCGGAGCCACGGCGCCGCCGAGAACTGCACGCGGTGGGTGACCTCATGGATCGCGACCCATAACCGGAAGTCGCTCGGGACCAGACCGTACCGGCGCTCCACCTCGATCAGGTTGGGACCGACGAAGTAGATCAACCCGTCATCGTCCGGCGGCAGGAACACGTCGAACTGCCCGAGGACCCGTCGCGAGACGTACCCGAGGATCGCACCTGCTTGCGCGCCGACGGCTTTGCGCGCGATCGACGGCCGGGTGGGACGTTTCTCCAACAACCGCTGTGCAAGCGGTTCCATCAGTCGCTGAAGACCGGCGACGTTCTGCCGGATCCAGTCGCCCCTGCCCATCACCCACGCCCGCGAATGGAACCCGGTGACGCTGAGGTCGGTGAACCCCGCCACGAGCTCTTCTGCTCGCAGGACGTGCGCGGCGAGGTCCTCGCGCATGCGGGCGCGATCTTCCGGGGGAACGATCGGCCCGGGACCCGCGACGCGTTTGCCGATCTGCAGCGCGACGTCCCAGTCGGCGAGACGGGCCGCGTGGGAGCCCATCGACCAGTCGACGTCTGCCGCGGGATCCACGCGCGGGCGCCCTAGCCCTCGCCCGCAGCCTTTTTGCGGGCGACGATCATGGCGGCACGCCGGGCTTTGCCTTCGGCGATACGCCGGTCGGTCCCCTGCGCGAGGAGCTCCTCGAGCGTCTTGTCGAAGGTCTCCTGATCGAGCGAGACCTCCGGACGAGGCTCGGCAGCAGCCGGCGCGGGCGCAGAGGCGGCGGGTGCGGCGGCGGGTTCAGCGTCGGCGGCGGGTTCAGCGTCGGCGGCGGGTTCAGCGT
>JALYLP010000657.1 GCA_030774195.1 Actinomycetota bacterium
CCTCGGGACGCCGATCTGGGAGATCGCGATCCGCACGGCGATCGTCTACCTGGTGATCCTGTTCGGGCTCAGGCTGTTCGGGAAGCGCGAGCTCGGTCAGATGAGCACCGGCGACCTCGTGATGATCTTGTTGATCGCGAACGCCGTGCAGAACGCGATGGTGGGTCCCGATGTCTCGCTCCAGGGCGGCCTCGCGGCGGCCCTCGTGCTCCTCGTGATGAACTTCGCGGTCGTCCGGCTCTTGGGTCGGACCGCCCTCGGCGCGCGGCTGTTGGAGGGTGGGCCGACGCTCCTCGTGAAGGATGGCGCCCTCGTGCCGCACGGCTTGCGACACGAGGGCCTCGCCCCCGAGGAGGTCGAGACGGCGATCCGAGAGCACGGCATCGGGGACGTGCGTGGGGTGCGGGCCGCGTACCTCGAACCGGACGGCACGATCAGCGTGATCCCGATCGACGTACAGCCGCTGCGCGGACGCCGTCGCGTCAAGCGCGTCCGCCAGTTCCGTCGCGGGACCGGCTAGCATCGAGGCATGCCGGAAGAAGCCACGGGCAAGACCGGCGTTCCCTCGGAAGGGCGGCAGAAGCAGGAGCGGCCGCGCGACGAGCTGGGCAGGCCGCTCGCGCGGGACGCGGTGAACCTGCTCCACCTGCCCGATTTCGACTCGCTCCCGATGGAGGAGAACGACCGTCTCGGCCGCGACCTGCTCCACCGGCGCAACTACTTCGGCGCGCACGAAGCATGGGAGACCGCCTGGAAGCAGGCACGGGGGACCGGCGACGAAGAGCTGTTCAAGGGGCTCTCCCAGATGGGCGCGGGCTACGTCCATCTGCTGCGCGGCAACGCGCACGGCGCGATGACCCTGCTGCGGCGAGGAGCCAGGCGTGTGAAGGCATACCCGGACGGGACCCTCGGGATCGCCACGGCGCGCCTGGCGGCCCGTCTGGAAGCCGACGCCGAGGCGGTCGAGACCGGTAAACTGGTCCCTGGGCCCGATGCGACGGTGGAACCGCCTGAGGTGTAGCCTCGTGGTGGCGTCCCAGGTGCGTTGACTCGGAGGCCCTTTCACCCGACGATCCGGAGCGAGCGATGGCGAGCCAAAACGTAGAAACCCACTGGAAGGGCCGCGAGGGCCCCTTCCCGCTGCTCCTCGGTCCGGGGGTCTTCAGCCCGACGACGACCAGCCGCACCCTCGCCGACGCGCTGGAGATCACGCCCGGAGACACCGTTATCGACGTCGGCTGCGGCAGCGGTGTCCTCGCGATCGTCGCCGCGAAGCTCGGCGCCGCGAAGGTATACGGGGTCGATCTGTCCCAACGAGCGGTGGAGGCGGCGAGGGAGAACGCCCGCCGACTCGGGCTCGATCACGTCTGCGAGTTCCGCGCGGGGGACCTTCTCGAGCCGGTGCGCGACGTGCAGGCTAACGTGCTGATCGGCGACGTTTCGGGGATCCCCGACGCGATCGCCGCGGAGTCCGGCTGGTTCGACGACGTCCCCGCCGGCGGGCCTACCGGTGCCGAGCTCCCGGCTAAGTTCCTGCGTTCGATCGGCGCCACTCTCGCGATGGGTGGCAGGCTGTACCTCCCGACGGGAACGATCCAGGACGAACAGGCGATCCTCGACGCCGCGCACGAGATCTTCGGCGACCACATGCGGCCCGTGCTCGAACGAGAGTTTCCGCTCCCCGATCTGGTCGCTAAGTCCAAGGTCGTCGCCCGCATGATGAAGGAAGGCTTGGTGAGCTTCCGTCAGCGCGGCAGCCGGTGGCTCTGGCAGCTCCGCATCTGGCGCTGCGATCGCGTCTGAGCCTCAGTCCCGAGGGCGCAGCACGGCGACGGCTTCGACGTCGTACCCGGCCGCCCGCAGATGATCCGCACCCCCGCGATCGATCGCCAGCACGATCCGCCGCACGTCCGCCCCCGCGTCGGTCAGCACCTCGGCGGCCCGACGCACTTGGTGACCGGTCGTGCTCACGTCCTCCAGCAGGGTGGTGATCGCCCCCGCTCGCACCTCCCCCTCGACCTGCGCCCTGGTTCCGTACTCCTTCGCGTGCTTGCGCACGACGGTCACCGGAAGACCGGCCCGGAGCGAGACGGCGGCGACGAGCAGCATCGCGGCGCCCTCCGGCGCGCCGAGCAGCTCCGTCGAAGGCGCGAGCAGCCGAGCGACCTCGGTCGCGACCTGATCCAGCAGATCGGGTCGCGTGAGGAATCGGAACTTGTCGAAGTACGCGGTGGAGGTCGCTCCCGAGGAGAGCACGAACTCGCCATGGAGCTCCGACGCCTCGACCATTCGGCGCACGAGGTCCTCGTTCACGCGTCCTAGTATGGGCGACCGATGGGTTGGTACGAGGCCGTGGGCCGCCGGGTGTTCTTCTCGATGGACCCCGAACGATCCCATCTCCTGGCGCTCCGTCTGCTCGGGCTGCCGCTGCCGTGGCCGAGGATCGGCGGCGCGGTGGACGACCCGGCCCTGACGACCACCCTCGCCGGGATCGCGCTTCGGAACCCGGTCGGTCTCGCCGCCGGGTTCGACAAGAGCTGCGCCCGCCTCGATGCCTTGGGCTCGCTCGGGTTCGGGTACGTCGTGGGGGGGACCGTGA
>JALYLP010000658.1 GCA_030774195.1 Actinomycetota bacterium
GCGGTCGAGAGCCTTCCGCCGGTCTGTTCGCCGCAGACATCGGGGGCTCTCGAGAGCAAGAGCATCACCAGGATCAGCGGAGGCGCGGCCAGCCCGTTCAGGATCGCCGCGAAGTACAGAGCGCGGACCGGGTCCAGGCCGACGAAGTCCATCCCGAGCCCGAGCAGCATCGCCGCAGCGATGACGCCGTAGAACACCCGTGCGCGCCCGACCGACCTGCCCAGTCCCTCCGGCCGACCCACCGCTTCGGTGATCGCGTACGCAGTGGAACCGGCCAGCACGGGCACCGCCAGGAGTCCCGTCCCGACGATCCCCAACGTGAACAACAACGAGGCGAACGAACCGGCCAATGGCTTGAGCGCAGCGGCGGCCTCCGCTGCGGTTTGCACCGTTGTGATACCGGCGCTGCCGATCGTGGCAGCGGATGCCACCATGATCGCGAACATCACCAACACAGCCGAACCCATCCCGGCGAAGATGTCTGCCCTCATGTGTCGTACGTGGCCGGGTTCGACATCGCTGGTCTCACCTGACTCCGTCAGCTCTTCGACCTCCTCGCTGGCTTGCCAGAAGAAGAGGTACGGCGAGATCGTGGTACCCAGGATCGCGATCAGGGCCGCGAGCTCCGTGCGTGTCCAGGAGAGAGAAGGTATGAACGTCGACCGCAGGACCACCCCCCAGTCCACGTCGATCACGAACAACACCACGATGTAGGCGCCCAGCGACAACGTGAGCCAACGCAATACTTTCGTGTACCGGCGGTAGGGGAGGAACACCTCCAGCGCCAGCATCCCGAGGGTGATCGCAACGACCAAGACGGCGAACGGTATAGGCAGCAAGAGTTGGACCGCGGAGCCCATCGACCCGATGTCGGCTCCGACGTTGAAGACGTTGGCTACCGACAACAGCACCAGGGAGCCGATCAGCACCCACCGCGGGAACCGTTCCTTGATCAGCGATGCCAGGCCACGGCCGGTGACCAGCCCCAGGCGGCCCGCGGTCTCCTGCACCGCGGCGGCGAGCGGCAGGGTGAACCACGCCGTCCACAACAGGCCGAAGCCGAACGCCGCGCCGACCTGCGAGTAGGTGCCGATGCCCGACGGGTCGTCGTCGGATGCACCCGTGACGAGGCCAGGTCCCAGAGCGCGGAAATAGCCGAACCCCCGGAGATGGTGGCGTCGCGGATGCTCGCGGGGTCGGCCGGCCATCGGCCCCATCCTAGGCGTCGACGCTCGGTCTCACGGTTCGTCGTGATCGGTCGTGAGCGGGAACGGCTCTTCGAGCGACGCGAGCACGAAGTCGGCACCCGATCGCCGGAGCTCGTCCACGGGGTAGCTGCCACTGGCGACCCCGAGCGAGGCCGCGCCTACCGCTTTCGCCGCGTCGACGTCGAGCGGGGTGTCGCCGACGACGATGACCTCGCCTGGCCCGATGTCCCGACCGTGCATCGTGGAGACGCGAGCGATCGCCACCCGAGTGATCTCGTGCCGATCGCGCGAGTCGGTGCCGAACGCACCGACCGGGAAGTACCGGTTCAGATGGCCCCGCTCGAGCTTGATGCGGGCGCTCCCCTCGAGCCCGCCGCTTACGATGCCGAGCACGACGCCGCGGTCCATCAGCCCGCCCAGCGTCTCAACCACGCCACCGAGGACGCGGTAACCCTCGGATATCGCTACCTCGTGCTGGAGCCGGTAGACGTACCACGCGAACAACCGTGCGAGCTCGTGATCCGACGGAGCTCGCCCGAGCACGGTCTCGAACGTTCGCGTCGCCACGTCCGGATCGGTCATCCCGGCCGACGAGGACATCGCGATATCGGCCGGCACGCCGTGTAAGCGCTCGAACGCCCAGCTCCAGCTGCGAGCTCCCGCCCCGCCTGTGTTGATGAGGGTCCCGTCGATGTCGAACAGGACCGCCTTGATCCTCGGTATCCCTGCCGGAGTCATCCCGTCGTCGATGCTACGAGCACGTCGCATCCGATGCCCTGCTCGTTCCGTCCTAGCGCCAATGCTCGTACGTTCTCGGCGCGTCGGGATGGGCGGCTTCCCAGAGGTTGCGCGTGAGTTGCGCCTGGCCGTGATGGATCGCGCAATGGTCCAAGTCCTCCAACAGGGCTTCTCCGAGCGACCGATCGCCGCCGGGAGCAGAGGCTTGGAGACGCGTGTCGTCGATCGATGCGAATGCGGGCCGCATCCTTGCGTCGAGGTCCGCGATCGCATCGCGCAACTCTGCTGCCGTCGCGCGATCGAGGATGTGGGTGCCGTTCTCACCCGACCAGTGATCGTCCTCGCCGGCAGCGATGGCTGCGAGATGCCCTTCCACATCCAAGACGTGGAGCACGAGACCGGAGAGCGCGGATGCCTCGGCACATGGCGTCCACGTGAGGGCGTCATCCGGGAGCCCTTCGAGCAGCGCTGCCAGATCGAGATGGCGATCGTGTGCCGTGCCGAGCATCGCGCGGACGACCGGTGGGATGGTGCTCGGTGGCTCGTACTCGTTCACGAGCACATCCTCGCATCACCCCACGTAAGGTTGGGGCGCTTTCCGGACATCTCCTCAGTAGAGAAGCACTCATCAAGGAGCGACAGGGTGCACGACGAGCGCCGGATGCGATTCGAACGGCTGTTCCGTTCTCACGCAGATGCTGTGCGCGGCTATGCCCTCCGTCGGACCGATCCAGATGATGCCGACGATGTCGTGGCTGAGACGTTCCTGATCGCGTGGCGTCGCTTCGATGACATCCCCGCGAACCCAGCACCATGGCTGCTCGGCGTTGCCCGGCGCGTGCTGTCGAATCGACGCCGAAGCGATCGCCGCGTTCTCTCGCTGTCCGATCGTCTGGCGGAGCGAGAGCGACGGAAGCCGTCCATGGCGACGGACGACACCGATCTTCGATTGACCATCGAGGCAGCCCTCGAACGGCTGCCGGAGAAGGAGCGGGAAGCCCTTCGGCTCCTCGCGTGGGAAGGGCTCTCTACCGGCGAAGCGGCGGTCGTGCTCGGGTGCACGAGGGCGACGCTCGCCGTCCGGATGCACCGCGCGCGGCGGCGCCTCGCGGACATCATCGATGGACACATCGCCCGGGCCGAGGCTCCTGAACGCGGCTCCTGGCGCGGGACTGAACGAGCGGAGGAGCGTTGAGATGAAGGATCGAAACAAGATCGCATCGTTGGAGCTCGTTCGGGAGACCGACCCTCTCGGTGGTACATCGATCGCCGGATGGTCGATCTCCCCGGAGGCGGACGCGATGCTGGGCCGGATCCTCGACTCGGTCGATGCACCGCCGGGCCAGCGTCGGCTGGGTCCCCGCGCGCTGAGGGTCGTCACGATCGCGGCCGCGCTGGTCCTGGCAGCTGCGCTCGGCGCCGTGGCGGGCGAGCTCGTCGGCAGTCCGGCCCCCGCGAGCGTGAAGCAGGATCTGGCCGGGGTGGATCAAGGCATGCCGGCGGATCTTCGCTTGAACCCCGACGTTGAAAGCGCCGTGCTCGCGGCCTACACCGAGAACGCGCGGCTGTACTACGCGGCCCTTGACGACGGTGGGTACTGCTTCGAGATCGTCACGGCGACCGAAGGAGCTCGTGGCGCGGTGTGCACGAAGGCTGCCGACGTCCGGGCTCAGGCCATCGAGATCACGATGCCTTTCACCGATCCGGTGACACGACGCTCACCGATCGAGGTGGGCGGTCGTGTGAACGTCGCGGCGGCGTCGCTCGAGGCGCGTTTCGCGGATGGACAGAGAGCTCCGATCCAGCTCGGCGCGGACGGCTTCTACGTCTATGAGGTGCCGCGGGCGCAGGTCGAGAGCGCCCACATCGACGGCTTCGATCTGATCGCCTACGACGGGGCGGGGGCATCGCTCGCAACGGCGACGGCTCCTCCCACGGACTTCAGCGATCCCGCAGCTATGGACCGGGCCATGCCGATCTTCGTCTCGACGATCTCGACCCACGCGGACTTCACGAAGGTTCTGGGGATCGAAGGATCGGTCAACGTTGACGGGGCACGACGTCTGGAGCTGCGGTATCCGAACGGGTCGACGGTGTGGATCCCGATCCACGCGGATGGGAGCTACCACTACGACCTTCCCGTTGGTCGAGTGGATGACCTCGCGTCTGTCCCGGGTGAGCTGATCGCCTACGGCGCCCAAGGAAAAGAGCTCGCACGAGCGCAGGTCGCGTCCGTCGCGTACTGGCACGCCGGCGGATGAGAGGCCGAGCATCCAGGCTTGCGCGGATCACCCGTGACCATGACCATGATCGGGGCCCAAGATGAGTCGCCGGCTTGCCCTTCTCGGGTCGCGAACATAACGTCGGCCCGTGACCGAAGCACACGCGCAGCGGAACCTCATCCTGATCCTGGCTCGCGACCTGGCGTCTCGGCTCGCTACTCCCGTCTTCGTCGTGGATCACGAGGGAACCCTCGTGTACTTCAACGAGGCGGCCGAGCCGGTCTTGGGCGGGACGTACGCCGAGACGGGAGAGCTCCGCGCCGGCGAATGGGCGACGGAGTGGTCGCCCACGGACGACGAGGGGCGACCCATCCCGCTCGAGGATCTCCCGCTCGGTGTGGCGTTCCGCGAGGGACGGGCTTCGCACCTCCCGTTCCGGATCGTCGGCGGCGATCGCGTGGCTCGCGCGATCGAGGCGACCGCCTTCCCCTTGCTCATCGGCGAGGACGAGATCGTGGGAGCGATCGCGGTGTTCTGGGAACGTCCAGCGGAGGGGACGGCGGCCCGGTGAAGGTGACCGTCTGGGGATGCCGAGGTTCGCTCGCATCGCCCGGACCCGAGACTGTTCGGTTCGGCGGGCAGACCTCGTGCGTGGCCGTTCACCTGTCGGATGGCTCGCTGCTGATCCTCGATGCCGGCACCGGCATCCGCCCCCTCGGCATGGCGCTGGGAGGCGAGCATCCGCACCGCATCGACATCTTCATCACGCACCTGCACGCGGATCACATCGAGGGCCTGAGGTTCTTCGATCCGATCTGGGATCCCGCGGTCGAGCTCAACGTGTGGGGACCGCCGTCGCCGATCCGCGGGCTGCGGAACCGGATCGCCCCGTTCTTCGCTCCGCCGTTCTTCCCCATCCACCTCCGCAACATCCCGTCGCAGCCCGAGTTCCGAGACACGCCAACCACGACGTGGCGGATCGGCTCGGCGGCCGTCACAGCGCATCTCATCAAGCATCCCGGGCCGACCGTCGGGTACCGCATCGAGGAGAACGACCATGCGCTCGCCTATCTCCCCGATCACGAACCCGCGTTGGGCTCGGACCTCTCCACCGTGAAGTCCGAGTGGATCTCCGGCCTCGGGCTGGCCGAGGGAGCCGCGGTGCTGCTGCATGACGCCCAGTACACGCAGGCGGAGTACGACGAGCGGGTCGGCTGGGGACATTCGAGCACCGAGGATGCGGTGACGTTCGCGCGGAGAGCCGGCGCCCCGAGGCTCGTTCTGTTCCACCACGATCCGCTCCACACGGACGGGCAGTTGGACGGGATACTCGCCCGCGCCAACGAGCTCAGCGCCTCCGAGCCGGTCGAGATCGAGCTCGCTCGCGAAGGGATGACGTTCGAGCTCTGAGTTATGGGCCAACTCCGACCGGAGGAGGCGGCGGCGTGGGCGGGGTAACGTCCTCAACCCGGGCCCGCCTCGAGGCGACCCAGAGAACGCCGAGCCCGAAGATCGAGACCAGCGTCCACACGGCACCGCCCAGGAACGGGACGAGCCCGAGTACACGCACGATCCCCCACCCGAGGAGGAACGCGAGGAAGCGAGATGTCGGCTGCTTCACCACCATCCGGCCGATCGCGTGTGCGCCCGTGACGTACCCGATCGTGTACAGGAGCGCCAGCGCGAGCAACAGGAACAGCCCCAACGGGATCGCGATCACGACGATGAGGAACAGGATCGCGACGAGCGGCAGGAGGAAGAACGTCGCGACCCCGAGCCCGATCGACGCCCCCGTTCGCTCGCGGGATGTCCGGACGATCGCGCGATCGAGAGCCGGGGCGATGAGCAGGAGGAGCAGTCCGAGCACCAGCGTGGAGACCGAGTACCCGATCCACCACGCGATCCGACTCGCGAACCCGATGTCGCCGGCGTCGAACCGGGTAGCCACGCGCTGTTGCTGTCCAGCGACCGTGGCACCGGGCTCCACCGTCGGGGCGTCGGTCGTGACGAGGTCGCCCCCGATCACTGCGCCCGAACGAACCGAGACCGCCCCGTTGAAGACGACGACATCACCAGCAACGTGTCCGGAGATATCGGTCCTGCCGTCGAACACGACGACGGAGCCCGTGACTTCCCCTTCGATCGATGCTGGTCCGTGGAAGATCAGCGCGGTGTCCACGGTTTCGCCCCGCGGAACGATGAGTTGACCACTCAGCACGACCTGATCGCGAGACGTGGGGTCTGTCGTGGACTCCTTCGCGGAAGCCGGTGCGGCAAGGACCACCATGATCACGAACGCCGCGAGGAACGCCTGCACGAGTTGACGGATCCGGATGTGCATCGATCCCCTCCTCCACGATGCCATCGCCCAGCCTATGCGGCTCAGGTTACGTGCGCAAAAGCAGTGGGTCGCATGGACGGTCGGGGTTTCGGGTTGCGCGGATCCGGCGTGCGGGCGCAGGATGCCCGCAACCATCCGAGGGAGGGACCTCATGCGTCGGAGCAGCATCGTCATCGTCGTCCTCGCACTCGTGTTCACGGCGTCCGCGGGGTACCT
>JALYLP010000659.1 GCA_030774195.1 Actinomycetota bacterium
CGGCTGCGAAGCAGCTCCGCGGTCGTGAGCGCCGACGTCTCGACCTCTTCCGGCTGAGCCTCGATCCCGAGCCCGGTGAGGTACGCTGCGATCGCTTCAGGCGTCCTAGAAGAGTTGTTCGTGATGAACGCAAGACCCTTCCCGAGGCTCCGCAGGGTGGCGAGCGTTCGGGCGGCTCCATCGATCGGCTCCTCGCCGCGATAGAGGACGCCATCGAGGTCGAACAGGAATGCGTCGTAGCGGTCAGCGATCATCCAGCGCCGGTCACGATCGGCCGGCGCCGGATAAGCGTGCCACCACCCGCTCGTAGTGCGAGACACCCGGAACCAGCGCGTTGGCGAGCTTCGCGTGACCGAGGGCACGTTGGCGCTGGCCGGTCCGCTCGCACGCCAGGGCGAGCGCGAAATGCGCGTAGTCGTCGGAAGGGTTCAGGGCCACCGCCTTCGCGAACTCCCGCCTCGCGCGCGCCGCTCGGCCGGACATGAACAGGGCTCGGCCGAGCGCCTCGCGGATCGAGGCCTTGTCAGGCTCGAGGAGCTTCGCACGCCCGAGGATCAGGGCCGCCGCATGGGGATGCCCGTCGTGGAGCATCGCGCTGCCGCGCGCGTAAAGCTCGTATGCAGGTGCGGGCTGTTCCTGCCTGCTATACAGAGCTGGTGCCACGCATCTTCCCCTTCCGCGGTCTGCTGTATGACCCTTCCGTCGCAGGGCCCTGGGAACAACTGACCGCCCCGCCATACGACGTTATCAGCGAGTCGGACCAAGAGGGACTTCGTGCGCGCAGCCCGTACAACATCGTGCACGTCGATCAGACCGAAGGCACCGACGACGATGGATCGTCCGGCAGCTATGCCAAGGCCGCCTCACTTCTCGCGGGATGGCGCGCATCGGGTGTGCTCACGGCCCCGGAAGCGCCCTGTTACTACGGATACGAGCTGCGCTACGCGCTGGATGGGACCCGCCGTCGCCTGCGGGGGATCGTGGGCGCCCTGGAGTTGGAGCCCTGGGGCGGAACCGTCCTGCCGCACGAGCACACCATGGCCGGCCCGATCGAGGATCGGCTGCGGTTGCTCCGCGCAACGAGGACGCATCTCTCGCCGATCTACGGCACGATCTCCGGTCCGTGCCAGCGGCTCAACGAGCTCCTCGACCGGACGGCCGATGCCGATCCCATCGCGAACGTCCGCGACGAGGAGGGCGTCGAGCACCGGATGTGGGCGATCTACCGCGAAGAGGATGTGACGTCGTGGCTCGCCGACGAACCACTCCTGATCGCCGATGGCCACCATCGGTACGCGACCGCCCTGGCCTACCGGGACGAGCGTCGTGCGGCCGACGGCCCGGGCCCGTGGGACCGGATCCTGACCCTCGTGGTCGACGCGGGGACCGAAGAGGTTCCAGTCCTCCCGTACCACCGCGTCCAGGTCGGCGGCGATCCGCCGACCGGAGGCCAGCCGGCGGCGGATCTGGCGCAGGTGCTCGCCGGCACGGACGATCTGCATCTCCGGTACGGAACGGTCACGAAGGTCGGGGATGCGGTCACGTACCGCATCCATCAGCTGCGAGGCGACCCGCCGACCGTGCTCGCGCTCCATGAGCAGCTCTTGGACCGGGTCGCACCGGGCGATGCGCTCCGGTTCACGCACATCGCCGCGGGCGCCGACGCCGCCGTGCGGCACGGGTCCGCGATCGCCGCCTACCTGCTTCCGGGCACCACGCCCGACCGCGTGCGCGCGGTGATCCAACGGGGCGGTCGGCTCCCCCGGAAGTCAACCTTCTTCTGGCCGAAACCCCGGACGGGGATGATCCTCATGCCGGTCGACGGGTCGATCGACGGGCCGGCCGACCAGCCCGCCGACCAGTCCGTCGATCGATGACGATCAGCCCGTCGGGATGGGTTCTTCGAGCTTCTTGATACCCGACGCCACCACCTCCGTCAGGCTGCGCGCACCGGCCCCGCTCCGATAGAAACGGCGGACGAGTTGCCCGTGCACCAGCACCCGGTCGCCCTTGGCGATGCCATCGAGTGCTTGCACGCCGACCGTCGCATGCCACGCGGCGATCGGGAGGGGGAGGAGGCGCTTGCCCGCCTCCGGAACGGAGAGCCGGAGCTCGGTGACCTCGTCGCCGGACGGCATCCGGCGCTGCACCGGATCCGCGGCGACGCTGCCCGCCAGTACAACGACGTTCACCGTGACCATGGCTCCCCCCTTTCGATCCGCACCATACCGACCGTCACCGACACGCCTGTGCGACACTTCGTCGACGTGGGCACCACGGCAACCGACCATCCGTTCGCTGTCGAAGGCATCCAAACGATCGACACGGGGATGGCTGCCCAGCGGGAGCTCAACGCCGTGTACCTGATCGACTCCGACGAGCCCTGCCTCGTCGAGACCGGGCCGGGTGCCGACGGGCCCGTGGTGCTCGCCGCACTCGATGCGCTCGGGATCGGAGCGCCGGATCTCGCGCACATCGTCGTGACGCACATCCATATGGATCATGCCGGCGGAGCGGGCGGGCTGCTTCGACGGTTCCCCAGCGCGACGCTGTGGGTGCACGAGAAGGGCATCCGACACGTCGTCGATCCGACGAGACTCATCGCGAGCACGGCACGAACGTACGGCGAGGCTCGCATGCGTGCCTTCTACGGCGAGACCCTGCCGTGCACCCCCGAGCGCGTCCGGTCGATCGCGGACGGCGACACGATCGCGATAGGCGATCGCAGTCTCGGGGTCATCTTCACGCCGGGCCACGCGACGCATCACGTTGCGCTCCACGAGTCTTCGACCGGAGCGATGTTCACGGGTGAGGCGATCGGATCCCATCTGCCGTGGGCCGACGGCTACCGGCCGGCGCTCCCCCCTCCGGAGGCGGACCTGGAGGCCGCGATCGCGAGCATCGCGCGCATGCGGGAACGCCGGCCGACCGCGCTGCTGACGTCCCATTTCGGGGTCGTGAGCGATCCCGCGGAGGGGTTCGCTCGGGCTGAGAAGCGGATCCGCGCCTGGGCCGAGACCGTTCGAGCGCGGCTCGCGCGCGAACCGGGAGCGAGCACCGACGCTCTCGAGCATGAACTCGTCGTTCAGGCGCGAAAAGAGTACGAGAGCGACTCAGGTCTCCCCTTCGACATCAGCCGCTACGACGCGATCGGCTCGATCCGCATGAACGCTGAGGGGCTCGCCCGATACTGGCGCAAACGGTGGGAGCGCGAGGCGTCCTCCACCTGACCTGACCGCGGGCCGGGCGCATGCGATCAGCCCAGGTTGGCCAATCGCTCGGCGGCATCGAACGCGGCCTGGTCGTGACGTACGACCTTCCGGAACTCCGCGGCCGCCTCGCGCGGACGACCCGCGCGTTCGAGGATGTCGCCCTTCACGTACCAGAGTCGAAGCGTGTAGGGCTCCGCGATGTCGTCGCGGGTCTTGGCGCGGCCGATGAAGGCGAGGGCCTCGGCGTACCGGCCTTCGTCGGCCAGAGCGGAGGCCGCGACGATCACGGCTTCGGCCTTGACCTCGTTCGGGACCTTCTTGTCGCGGAGCGCTTCATCGGCGAGGGGAACCGCGTCTCGGGGCTTCCCGACGCCTCGGAGGGAATCGGCGATCACGTGGTTCTGGTCGTTGCGCCCGGACATGCGCCGGTACGCCTTGAGCTCCTTCAACGCCTCCTGGAACCGGCCCTGTTCGTAGAGCGCGAGCCCGAGCACCTCGCGGACGGAGGAGGAGCGAGACGACAGCGCCTTCGCCTTCGCCGCCTCGCTCACCGCCGCACCGGCATCACCCCGGTCGAGCAGCTCGATCGCGCGGGAGAGTCGCGCGATCGCATCGCGTTGCGCGGTCGGTCGGGTCGAACGGCGAAGCTCCTCGAGCACGTCGGCAGGCAGGTCGACGTACTTCGGCGGCGTGCCGTGCGGACGACCTCCGGCGCGCGGCTGCAAGGACCTGGGCATCTATGTATCGAGGGTAATCGAAAGCGAAGGGGCCGCCCGCGCGAATG
>JALYLP010000660.1 GCA_030774195.1 Actinomycetota bacterium
GCCTTCGACAGAACCGCGCGCTACAAATCCGGAGGCCGAAGAGCTCCCGGGAGCACGGGCTCGAACTCCCCGCGGATGACCTCGTAGCACTCGCAGGAGGAGCTCTCGAGGCCCTCTCGGTCGAGGATCGTCATCTGACCTCGGTGATAGGAGATCAAGCCCTGCTTCCGCATCGTCTCCGCGGCGAGGGAGACGGATGGGCGACGGATGCCGAGCATGACGGCGAGGAACTCCTGCGTCAGCCTGAATTTCAGATGCCCCACTCGGGCCGCGGTGAGCAGCAACCATCTCGCATAGCGCTCGTTGACGGAGTGCAGCCGATTGCAGGCCACGGTCTGCGCGGTCTCCGCCCAAACTGCCTGGATGTACCCCTGGACGAGATCATGGAGATCCTCGGAGTCGTTGAGCTCCTGCTGGAACGCCTCCACTCCCACCTCGAGCGCCTCGCCAGAGATCTGCACCATCGTACGGAGGTTGTCGGGGGTCTCTCAGCCCAGAGCCGCCGAGATACCCGCGACGCCTTCTCGACCGATGGTGCCAGCCTCACCGCCGTCCCATCGGACATGACCGTGGCGACGGAAATGATGCCCTTGGTCGGGAGGTAGACGGCCTTGATCGGCTCGCCGGCCTCGTGGAGGGTCTTCTCCTTCCTTCAGACGGAAGAGGCGAGATGACTCGACGAGCCTTGCGCGCACATCGGGGGGTACCCGATCGAGCAGAGCATTGCCGGTCGGGTGAACGACGGTTCCGGGATTGGCCACGACGGGCCCCTTTCGTCCTGGGAGACCAGGCGATGTAAGGGCCAGAGGTGTCTTCTGTGGGAGCGGTGGCGTCCCAGACCCGAACGAACGTCTAGCGTTGTTCCATCTCGTCCTACACTCGTTCGGCTCCGTCAGGCCGAATCCCTCACGCGGAGGGCTCCGCGGCTCAGATCGGGAGCGCGCGGCCGAGCGTTTTCCTCCCCTCGCGGCGGCGAATCGAGCGACGATAGACCACGAACGTCACCGCGAGCACCGTCGAGGCCGTCAGCATGATCGCCCCGATCGCGTTCGAGGCCCGTGTAGGCTCGATGCGAGCCGCTCAGTAGATCGCCATCGACACCTTCTGATCTCCCGCTCCGTCCCGTGTTCCTGGGCGGAACCCTCGTGCACCGGAGCGTCCAAGTGCCCGACTGGCGCGGGATCGACTCCGAGGGGGAGGAGCGGTCTCCAATGTTTCAGCCCGCGTCTACGGCCGGCCGGGCAGCGTCACCGACAGCGGCTCGCTTGCAGAGGTGTTCCCAGCCGCGTCCCGGGCGACCACCCTGTAGACGTGATGCTCGCCTCGACGCAGGCCGACGTCGGTGAGTGTCGTCGTCATCCCGTCGGTCGTCGCCACTCTCGTTCCGTCGCGATAGATGTCGTAGGCGCTCACTCCGATCCGGTCGATCGCCGGCGTCCAGCGAAGACGGACCCGGCCCGGCGTGGTCGAGGTCGAGGAGACGGCGGCTGCCGACGGCGGTGTCGTGTCCACAGGCGGCCCGTGACACGTGATCGGCTCGGAGGAGGCCGACGAGTCCAGGGACCGTGTCGGGTCCGCCGTTGAGGAGAACGCGAACTCCGCCCGATCGGCGTAGAGCCGAAGCCGCAGCGCCCCGGGCAAGCTCCAGCTCGCACGCACCTCGGGGTTGTGCCTCGAGGTGGCCGAGAGGGACTCCCCGCCGCTTCCGACCACGATCTGGACAACGCCGTCGGACAGCGGTCTCCCGTTGGCGTTGAGCGGCTGCCATCGCTCGTAGTCGTGGATGTGTCCGTTCAACACGATCTCGACGCCGTGGGCGGCGAACAGGCTCCAGAACGGCGCGAGCCCGGCGACAAACTGGCCGGTCTTGTGCCACATCGGATGGTGGAAGTACACGATCGTGCAGCGATCACCACGCCGATCGCTCGCGGCCAGGTCCGAGGCCAGCCACTGGTACTGGTGCGTCCCTGCCGTCGTCTGACCGTACTGCCCGACCGGGGTTGAATCGAGGCTGATGAAGTGCCACCCTCCCGCGTCGAAGCTGTAGTAGTGGCGTGCTGCCGCTCCCATGTTCCAATAGTTCGCGTACGGGAGGTCGCCCTCCGGGCCGTAGTACTCGTGGTTGCCGACGGTAGGAGCGGTGATCGCGCGGAAGCGTGAGAACAGTTGATCCGAGGGCGATATTCCGGCCCCGGAGTGTCCGTACCAGTTGTAGAACTCCGCGTCGGTGCCCTCCAGGTACACGTCGCCGAGATACAGGAAGAGGCCGGGGTTCCAGGACGCGACCATATCGCTCACCTCTCTCTCCTGTTCGGATCCGTTCGCTCCGTCTCCGACGGCGCCGACCACGAGGGGCTGTGCAGGATTCTGCGCGATCGCGGGAGGGGAGAACGTGCCGGTGTTCACGGGCGCTCCCACACCGCCGTTCGCGAGGGTGATCTCGACGGTCGCCCTGTCGGAGACGACGCCACGCCGCGTCAATGCCTCCGCGCCGAGGACCTTTGATCCGTCGGACAAGCCGGCCGATGGCAGCTCGAAACCGTAGGCCTGAAGGCCTTGGTGCCTGACGGGCAGGTCCGGCTCCTGGTCGTCAAGGATGTAGGTGCCATCGAGGAAGAAGGCCACTCCGCGGATGGCGTCGCGCCCAGTGACCTGCAGGGTCGCCGAGATCGGAACGACGCCCGACACTCGCGCTCCATCGCCGGGTCCGGTGATACACACGCGGATGGACGTCGGGCCGATCGCGCTGTCGGCGCAGGGAGTTCCTCCGGCAGGCGCGCTGCTGGGTCCTCCGAGGCCAGCAGGGATCAGAAGGAGGGCGGCGGCGACGAGCCAGTAGCGGGTGCTCCGGGCTCGGTTCTTGACGCGCATCATCGGTCGATGCGAAGCCGCTTCGACGTCTGGTTGCTCACGGCTCCGGCCGGCTGATCATCGCAGTCGCGGCATCGCTGTGGAACGGCCATGACCATTCGGCTTTCCGCCGATCGACTGAACAAAGACCCCCGAATGGCCCATCCCAAGGTGGGG
>JALYLP010000661.1 GCA_030774195.1 Actinomycetota bacterium
ATCGACGGCCAATGATGCAATGGATTCGACAGCAGTCGGCTTGCTGCATCGATACAGATCCCCATCGCCCGAGGGAGGTCTGCAAGGGGCAGCGGAGCCGGTGAGACGATCGCAGCGAGGACGGATATCGAGCATGCCGCGATCGCGAAGAGCGAGGTGGCGCCGAACCATGCGAGGACCCTCGGGGATGCGCTGGCGTAGAGGCCGCTGCGCAGGACTTGCGGAAGCACAGCGACGGAGAGGAGAGCGCCAGCGGCAAGCGTGACCTTCATCGACGACGACCGCTCTTCCTCTCGCGCTGGGCCTCCCGGACGAGACGGTCGAGCTGCTCGAGGTCGTCCTCCTTCATGCTCCGAACGAACCCGAGCAGCACGCTCCTCCGATCCTTGGAGGCAGCAAGCACTGATCGAACGAGTGCGGCCGAGTAATCATCTCGAGAGATCCGAGGCTCGTACGAGTAGGCGCGTCCTGTCTTGCGCCTCTCGAGGAAGCCCTTCGTTGCCAGGCGCTCCATCACCGTCATCACCGTGGTGTACGCCAGGTGTTTTCGTGAGCCGACGGCGTCCACCATCTCGCGGACCGTCACGGATCCGCCGCGTTTCCACGCATGCTCCATGATCCGCGCCTCGAGAGGCCCCAGCTCTCCGGTCAATCTCGCCACGTCGAACCCCCAGTAAGGCAAGCATCCTAGCCGGAAGGGATCGATCGGGACGATGGCATCGGACCCGCCTTTCGCGGCACCGCGTACGACTACCTGTAGGATGTGCCGACCTTGCCCACGACGATCGTCCGACCGCCGCGCGGCGGCACCCCTCCACGCCGACGCCATGTCCAGGGTGTCGGGCTGACTATGGTCCTCGTCTTCTCGACGATCGGCTTCGCCACAGCTCGAGCAGATACTGCAGGCGAGCTCGATAGCGCGAAACAGAAGCTCGAGCACATCAACGATCAAGTCAACGCGCAGTTGGCGGAGCTCGATGATCTCCGAGCGGAGTCGGATCAGCTGGCAACCGAGGTCAACGCTGCGGAAACGAGCCTCGAGGAGGCGCAAGCGAGATTGACGGAGACCACCTCACGCATCGCCGGTGCCGAAGCTCGCTACGCGAAGCTGTCCGCTCGGCTGAACGACCGCGCCGCCCAGATGTTTATCTCGGGGCCGGCATCGACCCTCTCGTTCCTCCTCGGCGCGTCATCGATGGCGGACATGTCCGATCGGATCCAGTTCTCGTCCGCCGTAGCCGACGCCGATGTGGAGCTCGCCAACGAGGTAGAGAACCTCCGCGTCCAGCTGGAGATGGATCGCGCGGACCAAGCTCGAGCGGTGCAGGACCGTACTGCCGCGTATAACGCCCTTCACTTCCAGCTCGCCGCCCTCGAGGATCGATTCACACGTGAGAAAGACCTCTATGCGTCCATCCTTCACGATCGCGGCGAGGCGGAGACGCTCGTAGCCGGTCTGCGGAAGCGATACCAAGACGAGCTCGCGGCCCTCGTGCCGCTCGTGCCCACCTCGTCGGGAGGAGGCGGGTCGAGTGGCTCGGTCGGGACGAACCCCTTCTCGACCTGCCCCGTCGGCGAGCCGCACGCGCTCACGGACAGCTTCGGAGCCCCTCGGTACGGTGGCGGCTTCCACCTCCACTCAGGGAACGACATCATGGCGCCCGAGGGGGTACCGATCTACGCGACCTTCAGCGGTACCGCCTATGACGCCAGCAACGCGCTCGGGGGCATCTCGGTCAGGGTGGTCGGCGCCACAGGCTGGACCTACAACGCCCACATGGTACGGATAGGCAAGCTGGGATCCGTGCAAGCCGGCGACGTCATCGGCTACGTCGGCGCGACCGGCGATACATCGACGCCGCACAACCATTTCGAGTGGCATCCGAACACGATCCCCGCGTCATGGCCGAACAGCGCGTACGGATATTCCATCATCGGCGACGCGGTCAATCCCTACCCCATCCTCGCGCAGGTCTGCTGACGAACAGGTACGGTCGATCGCGTTCGAACCGGGACCACTTCACCCTCGCTCGTTGGCTCGTGGCGTGAGCGACCCGCACCATCGGTGACTTCGTCAGCACGATCGCTCCGACAACGCCGAGCATGCCCGCCAATGGATAGCCGGCGAAGAGGTCGTCCGCCCCGGGAGAGATCAACGTGAACGCACCGAGATGGTGGACGTAGTGCTGGACGGCCATGACCACGGCGATGGTGACGAGCGACCATCCGACGATCCGCCGACGTCGAAAGGCGCTCGGCGAGATCTTCCTCGCCTCGGCTGCGTGCTGCGCGGCCTGCGTCTCACGAGCTCGTCGATCGCGGCCCGTGTCCCGCCTCTTCCGCGGAGCGGCATGCTTCGAGCGTCTGGTCTTCGATCGCGGCATCATCGTTCCAACCGGCGTGACTTCGGGATGCTACTACTACAACGCATCGTAGTCAGCCGGGGGCTTTAGGTCGGCTCAGACCGGTGGCCACCCGCTTCGCGAGAAGATCCGAAGGATAGGAGTGAACAACCGGAGCCAAGCACCAGTGATCATCAAGATCCCCATCACGACAAGCAGGGAGCCGCCCGCGACCTCGATCGACCGCCCGTGCCGCCGTAACCATGCCGTCAGGCGCCCGCCTCGACCCAACCCCATCGCGAGGAGCAGGAAGGGGAGACCGAGGCCGAGGGAGTACGCGAACAGGAGTGCCGCTCCGCGACCTGCGTCGGTCACCGATGCGGCCGCTGTGAGGATCCCGGCTAGGACCGGGCCGATACAGGGCGTCCACCCGATGGCGAACGCCATCCCGAGCGGGAGGGCGCCGGCGGGCCCAGGGCGAACCGCGTGGAGGTCGAAGCGCGCTTCCCGGTACAAGAGCGGGATGCGAAGGACCCCCATCGTCGCGAACCCCATCACGATCACGAGGACCCCGCCGATCCGGATGAGGGACTCCCGGTTCTGCAAGAGGACACCCCCAAGCGACGAGGCAGCGGCGCCCAGCGCCGTGAACACGATCGAGAACCCCACGACGAACAAGACGCCCGCTCCGACGACACGCGAACGGAGCGTGGCGACCTTGATCGTTTCGCTGGCCACGCCGGTCACGTAGGAGACATAGCCCGGCATCAGTGGCAAGCAACACGGCGAGGTGAACGAGATCACCCCGGCAAGGAAGGCGAGGGCGTACGGGCCCACGAGATCACGCTCCCCCGCGGGACAACACATCGTCCAGGGTTGCCTGGAGGACGGGCCGAGTCAGGAAGCCGGTGAATCGGTACACCATCTGGCCTGAAGGATCGACGACGACGGTCGTAGGGAGCCCGAACAAGCGGTAGTCCTGAGCGAGCCTGCCCGCGGTGTCCGCCACGCTCGGGTAGGTGATGCCGAACTCCTGCTCGAACGCCCGCGCCGCTGCATCGTTGTCACGCTCGTCGATGCCAAGGAAGCGAACGCCGCGGTGACGATACGACGCCCAGGTTCCTTGGAGATCCGGTGCTTCTTGGCGACAAGGCGGGCACCAGCTCGCCCAGAAGTTGAGGACCACTACGTGTCCTCGCAGCGCCGCGAGCGAACGCTGGCTCCCGCTGTCGATGTCGGGGAGCTGGAAGTCTGGAGCGGGTGACTCCTCCAGCTGCGCCTGCGCCTCGTACGAAGCTACTGACAGCGTTCCTACGGTCGCTCCGCGCGAACGGAGCTGCAACAGGGCTAGTGTCAAGATCGCCACGCCGGGCAATACCCACGCCAGGACCGTTATGAGCCTGATGTACGCGGGCCGAGCGGATCGTGAGGTCGGGTCGCGCTCGCCGTCGATCTCCTCGTGGTCGTCGCGCTCCCGCCGGTCCATGAGTGAGCGATGCTACTACGCGACGTCGTGGTCCCGATCGGCGCGGCGGCACGATGACCCTGAACGATCCTACCGATCAAGGTCAACAGCCCTCTCACAAGCCCGGCAGCGGCACCCATCACTATCTCAAGGGCGTGGTCGACAGCTCCGCGTCCGTGAAGGACTCCTGGGGCGCCCAGATCGTGGATGACCTCTCCCCCGGGCCCGATGACATCGGGGTCGAGGGCAAGCGGGGCCTCGACACCTTCGCTTCCACGAACCTGGACTTCATCCTCCGCTCCAAG
>JALYLP010000662.1 GCA_030774195.1 Actinomycetota bacterium
TTCTTCATCTGCACGGGAGTCACCCACACGTCCGCGGCGCCCGCTTGGATGGCTCGCTGGATCGCATCCGGCACGAGTTCGGGGACGAGGTCGTCGATGTTGGCTTCCAAGACGACGACGTCGCCCGCGCTGTCTGCTGGTCTCGCCTCCCCGATCACCACGCGAAGCAGGTTCGGACGCTCGGGCATGTCGCGCGCGCCAGCGCCGTAGCCGACTCGCTCCAGGGTGAGCGCAGGCAGCTCCCCGAATCCCTCCGCGGCGACCGCGACGATCGCCGCGCCGGTCGGCGTCACGAGCTCACCGCTCGCCTCGACGCCTTCGAGGGGCGCTCCCACGAGCAACGCGAGCGCGGCCGGCGACGGAGCGGGCAGGGTGCCGGACGCGGTTGTGATCGTGCCTCGTGCGAAAGGCAGCGGCGAGCACACGAGCCGCTCGATGCCGATCGCATCCAAGAGCGCGAAGGCGCCGCACAGGTCGACGAGCGTGTCGATCCCTCCCAGGTCGTGCAGGTGGACTTCGTCGCGCGAGGCGTCATGGATGTCGGCTTCGACCGCAGCCAACCGATTGAGCGCATCGAGTGCGCGCTGCCGGACACGAGGCGGCAGGGCCCGGGCGGAGGTAATCACCTCGCGGAGGGACGAGGCCGGGCGGCTCACCTGGCGTTCCGGCGCAGCCACGAGAACCTGGGTCGCCCCGATCCCGTGACGTGAGACGTTGTCGATCGCAATGGTCACGCCCGGGATGCCGAGCGCAGCGACCGTGTCATCGAGCGCCTCCTTGGGCGCGCCGGCATCGAGGAGTGTGGCGAGGATCATGTCGCCTGCGAGGCCACCGATGCAGTCGAGGTAGGCGACGCGGGTCATCGGCTGGCTGCCCTCCGGGCGATGCGCGCCGCGACCGACCCGGCGCCGACCCCGTCGTCGATGCCGACCACGGCGACACCGTCGGCGCACGAGCACAGCATGGCGTTGAGTGCGGTCTCGCCTCCCCGGGCCGATCCATAGCCCACGCTCGTCGGAACACCGATCACGGGGCAGGCCGCCAGACCTCCGATCACGCTCGCGAGCGCACCGTCCATCCCGGCGACCACCACCGCGCAGTCCGCGCGATCCAGATCGGGGATCACTGGCGCGAGGCGGTGCAGCCCCGCGACGCCGACGTCCTCGTGAACGATCACCGTGGTTCCGAGCAACTCCGCTCGGATCCTGGCCTCGTGCACGACCGGGCCGTCGGAGGTTCCGGCCGACGCGATCACGACGCGACCTCGGCGCTCCAGCGGGCGCCGTTCGACCCAGACCGACCGGGCGAGCACGTGCTCGTTCGCGTCGGGGATCGCCGCGCGGACCGCGGCCCGCATCCCGTCGTCTGCCCGCGTGACCAGCACGCTGGATGCCCCGGCCTCATCGAGTGCCCTCGCGATCGCCGCAGCCTGGTCGGGGGTCTTTCCCTCTCCCAGCACGACCTCGGGAGCGCCCTGGCGGAGCTCGCGATGGGTGTCCACACGTGCAAAGCCGAGATCTCGGTACGGAAGCTCGACGAGCCGATCGACCGCGCCCGCCGTCGTCAGATCATGGCTCGCGACCGCCTCCAGCAGCTCCTCGATGTCGCGGCGCGACGCCATGGCCGGATTCTACGGGCATGTCGCTCTGGGCACGCCGAGTCAAGCCTGGGTAACGATCCCTTGCGTGCCGGTAGTCTGCTCTGGATCTGGAGCCTCTAATACTGAGGGGATCGCAGTGGTTAGGTTGCGAGATGAGGTCCACAAGCTGCTCCAAGAAGCCTTGAGCGACACGGCGCTTGTAATGGAGATGAACTTCTTCGGCTCGAGGAAAGTGCTGGAGGGGCACGAGATAGGCGACCAAGAGATCAGCCAAGCGTTGGTCGCCTGGCTCAAGGGGGCGACGCTTGGATTCCTGCGGATAGCCGAAGAAGTCGACAAGCCTCGGGGGCTCAGTCCGTCGGTATCCAGTGGCTAGCTCGAACGCGATCCCCTCTGGCGTCTTCACCACCTAGAAGGTGCGCTTGTCCAGATCCGGCCACTGACCCAGGTGTCTCCCAGGTCGGACCCGACCGGCGCCGCGACGGCGAACACGACCACGTTGTCGACGTAGTGGCCTGTCGAGAAGTCGAAGCGGCCGCCGCAGGTGATCAGGCGGAGGGTCGGGCGCGAGGTGGAACCGTACACGGCTTCGGTCGGAAACGCCGACTTGGGGTACTCGGCGACGCCGGTGACGACGAACGGGCGGAGACCCTCCCCACTCACTCGCACGGCGACGGTCGCCCCCGCGGTCAGCTCTCGGAG
>JALYLP010000663.1 GCA_030774195.1 Actinomycetota bacterium
TACTACGTCGGACTCGCGTTCTCCCCGGACGGGCGCCGCGCGTGGGCGTCGGACGGTCCCGGCGGGGCGATCCACGTGTTCCGGATCAACGGCCGGAGCCTCACCGAGACGCAACACATCAAGCTCGCCGGCAATCGGGGCAACGAGCACCCATGGCCGGCGGGGATCGCGGTGACCGACGGCGGGAACAGGCTGTATGTCGCGGGGAACCTGGACGACACGCTCCGCATCGTCGACCCAACCTCGCGCACGGTGCTCGACACGGTCGCGGTCGGCCACCTGCCGTACGGGGTGGCGCTCAACGCGGCCGGCACCCGCGTCTTCGTGTCCAACTGGGGCGGGAGCACCGTCTCCGTGATCGACACGAGCACGGATGCCGTCCTCAGGACGGTTCCCGTCGGGATGCATCCCTGCGCGATCGTCGCGAACCCGGCCGGGAAGGAGCTCTACGTCGCGAACGGCGACAGCGACAGCGTCACCGTCCTGGACGGGACGACCGGGTCGGTCCGCCGCACGATCGACCTGAAGCCGTACGCCGGTGCGCCGGTCGGCGGGAGTCCGGACGGACTCACCGTGAGCCCCGACGGGAAGACGTTGTACGTCGCCGATGGCGGCGACAACGATGTCGCGGTCGTCGAGCTAGGGAGCGCAGCGACGCCGGACCACGTGGCCGGCCTGATCCCGACGGCGTGGTACCCGAGCGGCGTCGCGATCGCCCCATCCGGGCGGACCTTGTTCGCGATCAACATGAAGGGGCTCGGCGCCGGTCCGCATATGGATCCCACGACCTACTGGCCGGCGTTCATGCACGGAACCCTCTCGACGATCCCGGTCCCCGATACGGCCCAGCTCGCGGCCCATACGGCACAGGTCTCCGCGAACGATCGGTTCGACGCTCCTCCCAGCGTTCCCAGCGGCAGTGTGATCCCGTCGGGACCCGGCGACGCCACGCCGATCACCCATGTGATCTACGTGATGAAGGAGAACAGGACCTACGACCAGATCCTCGGCGACCTGGGGAAGGGGAACGGCGACCCGTCGCTCGCTATCTTCGGGCAGGACGTGACGCCGAACCAGCACGCGCTCGCGCGGCGCTTCGTGACCTTCGACAACTTCTACGCCGACGCGGAGGTCTCCGCCGACGGATGGAGCTGGACGACGGGCGCCTACGCGAACGGGTACATCCAGCGGAACTGGCCGGTCGACTACAACGGCTACGGCAGGCCGTACGACTTCGGCGGCTTCGGCGAGGGCACGACGGCCGGCCTCCCCGGCGAACACCCCGGGCGTGGGTTCCTCTGGGATCAGCTGGCCACCGCCGGCGTCCCGTACCGCAACTTCGGCTTCTTCGTCGACAACCCGGTCGACCTCCAACCTTCGATCCCGGGACTCCTCGGGCACACCGACATGAAGTACCCGGGGTGGGATCTCATCGTGCCGGATCAGGTGCGGATCGACCGCTGGCTCCACGTGTTCCAGGGGTACCAGGCGCGCGGCTCGATGCCGACGATGCAGTTCGTCTATCTCCCGAGCGACCACACCGCGGGCACGACCCCTCGTGCGCGGCGACCCGATGCGATGGTGGCCGACAACGACCTCGCGCTCGGCCGGCTCGTCGAGGCCGTGTCGCACTCCTCGTTCTGGGGCTCGACCGCGATCTTCGCCGTCGAGGACGATGCGCAGGATGGGCCCGATCACGTCGACGCTCATCGTTCGACCGTGTTCGCGATCAGCCCGTACACCCAGACGGGGGCGGTCGACTCAACCTTCTATTCATCGGTCTCGGTTCTCCGGACGATGGAGCTGATCATGGGCGTTCCGCCCATGAGTCAGTTCGACGCGGTCGCCACCCCGATGTCGGCGGCCTTCTCCGGCACGCCGAATCTCCGTCCGTATACGGCTGTGGCACCCGGTGTATCCCTCATGGCGAAGAACACGTTCGACAGCCCGATGGCTGCGGCATCGCTCCGGATCGACTTCTCGGACCCGGACCTGATCCCGATGCGATCGATGAACCAGATCCTGTGGAAGGCGATGCGCGGGCCCGACAGCAGGATGCCCTCGCCGGTGCACTCGATCGACGCGGTTCAGGCGGGCGACGGGTAGGAGCGAACGCTCAGTCATCTCCCAAGGACACTGGAGGTCGATCCCGGCCGCGCGCGCCACGTCACGGCGGCGCGCGGTCTTCCAACAACGATCCGTCCGGTCGCCTGAATACTGGGTGGCCGTCGAGCAGCTCCAACCTGAACGTAGTGCACCCTCGGCGAAATCACTCCGTTCGCTGCTGGCCTTGTCTGGCAAGTTCGGCACGAGCGATCGGTCTCCGATGTGGCCCGATGTGGACGCAGCGAAGGCACGCACCAACTCGTCCGGTTCGTCAAGCTTCGCGAGTAACTCGTTCACCGCGCCACGCGGGTTCAGGTTCGCGATCGCGATCAGCGCGGATGCGTCCCGAGCTTCCTGCAACTTCTTAATGTGAGCTCCGGACACGCCACCAGCCGCCGGGAGATCAGCTTCTACTCGATCGCCCGTTCTGACGGCGACGCTTCTGCGCTGCCGAACTCGGGTTCCGCGTTCGTCGAGCCGGGCTGATCCGGCCGGCTCGGAGCTTCTGGAGGGCCACCGACCGGCAGCCGAACGCCGAAGACCGTACCGTCCTCCTCACCTGAGGACGCCGTCACTTCTCCCCCGTGTGCCGCCACGATCGCCTGAACGATCGACAGGCCGAGGCCCACGCCTCCGGTCCCGCGCGAGCGCGAGGGGTCGCCGCGCATGAACCGCTCGAAGATCCGCCCTTCGACCTCTGGATCGAGTCCCGGCCCTCGGTCACCGATCCGCAGCAGCGCCTCTTCGCCTTGGAGCGAGACCTCGACACGCACGGGCGAGCCCGGCGCGTGCACCCGCGCGTTGTCCAGCAGGTTGTCGATCACCTGACGCAGGCGCGAGG
>JALYLP010000664.1 GCA_030774195.1 Actinomycetota bacterium
CTATCGCTCCAGGTTGATATCGCTCGAAAGCTGCTGGACAAGGGCGATGTCGATGATGTCCGTCAGCAGCTCGACAAGATCCGGGAATCGAAGCAAGAGACGTCGGTCCGGATCCGCGCGTTGATCCGCGACCTGCATCGGTCGCCCCTCGGCGCCAAGGGTCTCGCGGAGTCGCTCGAGTCGTTCACCGACGAGGTCGGGCGTGATTCAGACATCCGGTTCCATCGGGACGTGCAAGATATCGATCTCCCGGCGCCGATCGCCCTGCTCGTGTTCCACATCGCACGCGAGGGCATCATGAACGCCGTCAAACACGCCGATCCGACCGACGTGTCGGTGTCGGTCGCCGAACAGGGCGAGGACATCGTGCTGCAGCTCGAGGACAACGGCGCGGGATTCGATGCGGGCGCTCCCGGCCCGGAGGGCCATTACGGGATGGCGATGATGCGGGAGCGTGCGAAGGTCGGTGGTGGCTCGTTCGACGTCCGGAGCGGCATCGGCGAGGGCACCACGATCACGGTTCGGTTCCCGATCGCTCTGCTCCAACGGGAGCCGCAGCCCGGTACCGAGCCGCCATCCGCCAATGGCCCGGGGCGTGCTTCCCCCGATACGTCAGGAACCACATCGCGATCGGCCGAGGGCTCTCGCGATTCCGTCCCCGCATGACCTGGAACACGAACCAGGCCATCCCGGCGTAGAGCAAGACGTCGCCGATCGACAGGACCACGCCCGCCGGCGGTGGGATCGGGATGACGTCGCCCAGCGGCGCGAGCAGGTCTCGGTCGCTCATCAGGTGATGCTTGGCTCCCGCGTCCGTCGCCAAGGCCGCCGCCGTCCCGCCGGCGGTCTCGACCGCAGCAGCCCTCACGGGCATCCCGCCGTTGGCCACCACCACGGCGAGATTCAGCAGCAGCCCGACCGCCATGACCGCTGCTCCGGGGATCCACCGGTTCACCGTGAGGAACATCAGCAGCAAGACGTAGGAGGCGATGAGCAGTCCCGCCCCGATCGCCCAAACGGGCACCGCCGCGGACCGAGGCACGGGCACGATCTGGAGGGCGAGGCCGACGAAGACGAGGGCCCACCAATGCACGTGGAGGCGTTCGAAGTTGCGAAGGTTCCCGCCCGCGAGCAGCCCGCCAAGGAGTGCGAGGCCGATCACCGCGAGGATCGGGGACATGGGCGTATCGTGCCCTGCCGCGTCGTCCGCGTCGAGCAACTGTGATCCGAACGAACGTCGGTACGCTTCAGGAGATGGACGAGTCAGACGGGGATCTCGGGTACTTCGGGCCCGGCAGCGTCAGCTGGCAGGTGGATCGGGAGGTCACGGTCCTCTTCGGTGGCGCCCGAGCCCTGTTGATGCAGGCCGCGCACCCGCTCGTCGTGGCCGGCGTGAACCAGACGCAGATGTACGACCGGAGTCCGTGGAAGCGGCTGCAACGGACGCTGATGCTCACCTACACGATCACGTTCGGCACGAAGGCCGAGGCTCATGCCGCGGCGGAGCGGATCAACGAGGTCCATACCCGGATCAACGGGATCGATCCGGTCACGGGCAAGAGGTACGACGCGTTGGACCCCCACCTGCTCCTGTACGTCCACGCGACCCTCGTGGACTCGGCCTTGCTCTTCGAGGAGCTCACGATCGGACGGCTCGACAACGAAGGTCGCCAACGGTTCCACGAAGAGCAGATGCTGGCTGCCGAGCTGGTGCGGATCCCGAAGGAGTCGATCCCGCCGACGGTTCCCGCGTTGCGTGCGTGGCTCGCCGATGTGGAGGATCGGGGCGAGCTCGCCGTGACCGACGGGGCGCGCCGGGTCGCGGGCTTGTTCATGGATCCCCCTCGTGATGCCGAGTGGCGGCCGGTCCTTCCGCAAGTCGCCCGGCTCGCGTTCGGCACGCTCTCCGCCCATGTGCGCGAGATGTACGGCATCCGGTGGAACGCGACGAAGGAGGCCGCGCTCCGCTCGACCTTCGCGCTGATGCGTGCGACGCGTCCCCTGCTGCCAGCCAAGTACAAGTACGTCGAGCCCTACAACGACTGGGTCCGGCAGGGCCGGCGAACCCCGACCCTACGCTCGGCGAGGCCGCGCGGGTGAGCGCGATCGAGGGCCTGCTGCTCGACATCGATGGCGTGCTCGCGGTGTCGTGGGAGCCGTTGCCCGGTGCGGTGCAAGCGATGGCGTCCCTTCGTGCCGAAGGCGTCCCGTTCCGCTTGATCACGAATACGACGACCCACACACGACGTGACCTGTCGGCAACCCTGCGGGAGGCCGGATTCGAGGTCGAGCCGGACGAGATCGTGACGGCCGTCACGGCGACCGCCTCCTACCTGCAGGAGCATCATGCTGGGGGTCGTGCGTTCGTCCTCACCGACGGAGCGCCCGGCGAGGACCTCGCCGGCGTGCCGATCGCCGCAACGCCCCAGGAGGCCGATGTCATCGTGATCGGCGGCGCGAGCGATGCCTTCACCTACGAGACCATGAACGGGATCTTCCGGCGGTTGATGGATGGGGTCGCGCTCGTCGGGATGCATCGGAACCTCTACTGGAAGACCTCCCAGGGATGGGAGCTGGACGGAGGCGCCTACATCGCGGGGCTCGAAGAAGCTTCCGGAACCAGCGCCGTGATCTGCGGCAAGCCATCACCTACGTACTTCCAGACGGCGTTGGATCTCCTGGG
>JALYLP010000665.1 GCA_030774195.1 Actinomycetota bacterium
CCTCCACATCCCCGACGTTGGGCCGTTCATCACGCCGAACGACCGCTTCTACCGAGTGGACACATCGTTGCTCGTTCCCTCGGTCACGACCGAGGGATGGACCCTTCGGGTCCACGGCATGGTTCGCGCCGAGCTGTCGCTCGACTACGCGACCCTGCTGGCGCGACCGTTGATGGAGCGTGACGTGACGTTGACGTGTGTCTCGAACCCGGTCGGTGGTCGTTACATCGGAAACGCGCGGTGGATCGGCGCGCCGCTCGCCGATCTCCTCCGGGAGGCCGGTGTTGACCCGGCCGCGGACCAGATCGTCTCCCGGTCCGTCGATGGGTTCACCGTGGGCACGCCCACAGCCGTCGTCATGGACGGTCGCGACGCCATGCTCGCGGTCGCGATGAACGGCGAGCCGCTCCCGCTCGAACACGGCTTCCCCGTCCGGATGATCGTTCCCGGACTGTACGGGTACGTGTCGGCGACCAAGTGGCTCGTCGACATCGAGCTCTCGACCTTCGCTGCGTACGACGCCTACTGGGTTCGCCGCGGCTGGGCACAGCAGGCGCCGATCAAGACCGAATCGCGGATCGACACGCCGAAGCAGTCCGCGACCGTCGCCGCCGGTCGTGTCACGGTCGCGGGGATCGCGTGGGCGCAGCGTCGGGGAATCGCGCGGGTGGAGGTGAGCGTCGACGGCGCGTGGCAGCCCGCTCGGTTGGCCGCCCAGGACACGATCGACACCTGGCGGCAATGGGTATGCGTATGGGACGCGACGCCGGGCGATCACACCCTCGCCGTGCGGGCCACCGACGACACCGGCGCGACGCAGACCGCGACCCCAGCCGATCCCGTACCGAACGGCGCGACCGGCGACCACACGATCTCGGTGACCGTCGCCGGCTGACGATCGCAGGTCCGGCTGCGCGGGGTACTCAGGCGAGCTCAGCGAACAGCTGGAGGTATGCGCCGAGGTAGTGCGGAGCGAGGTAGCGGTACCGAACCCGTCGCTGCGCAGCCTCCCCGAGACCCGCGGCCAGCGAAGGGTCCCCCAGCAGCGCTTCGATCGCGTTCCCGAACGCCGTCAGGTCCCGCGGGTCCACCAGGATCCCGCTCACGCCGTCCTCGATCTGGTCCCGGATGCCGCCGACCCCGGCGGCGACGAGTGCGCGGCCTTTCCACATCGCCTCGGTGACCGTCAACCCGAACCCTTCCGCGAGGCTCTTCTGGACGACCACGTCGGCGTGCCGCTGGAGCGCGTTCACGATCGTCGCGTTCTCGTCCACATCCTCGGCCGGGAGGTTCGCGAGATGCACGCGTTCGCGGTGCGCGGCCGAGAGGCTCTCCCACAACTCGTGGACCTCCTCCCGCACCGTCGCCGCCTCCGGATCATCCGCGACCGCTCCCGGCATCGGGCCGGCGAGCATCAGATGCGCCTGGGTGATGCCGGGCTCATCTACGAATCCCCGGATCACCCCGAGAGGGTCCTTGAGGGCATCCCAACGAGACACCTGGAGCACCACCGGCACGTCGAGCGGCAGCGGCGTGTCCGGGGTCATCTGTGCCGTGTGGGAGACGCGCGCCTGCGTGCCGTCGCTCCGGGAGAAAGTCGCGTCGCCACCGTGGCCGGGGTTCGAGACGAGGCCGGCCGCGACGAGGATGGCGGCCGTGCGGTCGGGATCGATCGCGACGTTCTTCGGCGACGCGTGATCGATGCAGGGTGGGAGCACGCGGACGCGTTCCGGTTCGAGACCGTTCCACGCGTACGCCGCTCTGCTGAACGTGACCGCCTGCGCGGCGCGTGCATCGGGCAAGAGGAAGTCCCACGCGGAGCGGACGAGCGCGCTCGGCGTATCGGCACCGATGTGGCACGTCCAGATGACCGTCGCGCCCAACGATCGCAGGATGGGGACGAGCCCCAGCGGCTGCGGATCGTGGACCACGACGAGGTCGCCCGCTCGCACGGATCGACGGATGTCGATCGCGTTGGAACGGGTGACGTCGTCGTAATGCCGGCGCTGCTCGTCGCCCAGCGGACCACCGTCGCCGAGCACGCCGTGGAGCCGGTTGTGGATCCGCTTCGTGATCCTGAAGAACTCGGGGTCGCCTTCGATCACGACCCAGCGCGTGTCGATCCCATCGTCGAGCAGGTATCCCAAGCAGGACCGGAGCAGCTCCGCGACCCCACCGCCCTCGGACGTCGAGTTGACGTGCCAGACGGACCGGCCCTGGAGGATCCGACGCGCGTCGGCGAGGCGCTGTTCGTACCGACGGCCGGCATCCGGGCCCGCGATCGTTCGGAGGCTCTGTGCGGCCCGAGGATGAACGATGACCTCGTACATCAGGGAACCAAAGGTCGGGCCGTCAGTGGTCGTGTCCGGAT
>JALYLP010000666.1 GCA_030774195.1 Actinomycetota bacterium
GCGAGCGCCCCCGACCACGCGCCCGCGGCCAGCACGACGGCGCTCGCGGCCACCGCACCGCCCGCGGTCCGCACCCCCGTCACGCCGCCCGCCCGGTCGACCTCGATCGCCGTCACGGGCGTCTCCAGCGCGAAGGTTGCCCCCGCCTGGCGGGCGAGCGTCGCATACCCCTGGGTCAGCGCGGCGGGGTCCGCGATCCCGTCTTCCGGGCCGAAGGTCGCGCCGACCAGTCCGCGGGTGTCGACGCCGGGCACGAGCGCGCCCGCAGCCTCGGGCTCCAGGACCTCGACCTCGACCCCGAGCGAGCGCTGGAGTTCCACGGCGGACAGGAAGCCGGCCCACGCCGCCTCATCGCGGACGAGGAAGAGGTACCCGTCCTGCGACACGTCCACGGGGATCCCGTGCTCCTCGGTGAAGCGCAGGATCATCGGGATGCTCGCCTGCGACAGGCGGATGTTGACCTCGCTGGTGAATTGCTGGCGGAAACCGCCGGCGCAGGCGCCGGTCGAGCCTCGTCCGACGGCGTCCGCCCGGTCGAGGACGAGCACGGCGCCTGCGCCGGCGGCGGCAAGGTGGAACGCGACCGAGCATCCGACGATCCCGGCACCGATCACCACAACGTCGGCGGTCCGCGGGAGATCGTTGCCCACGAGGGACCAGCCTCAGCTCCCGGCGTCGAGGGCCGCGCGAGCGACCACGAGGTCCTCGAACGCCATGCCGACCGACTCGAACACTGTGACGTCGTTATCCGCGGTGCGGACCACCGAACCGCGGACGACCTCCGCGAGGTCGGCCACGATGTGCTCGGGTCCGATCGTCCCTTCCGCGATGGGGATCAGGAGATCGCCCGCCTCCGCGAGGGCGACCTCTCGTGTCTCGACCACGACCTTCGCCCGTCGCACGGTCTCCGTGTCCAGCTCGCGCTGATCGGGCAGGTAGGAACCCACCGCGTTGACGTGCGCGCCCTCGGCGAGCAGGCGTCCGTCGAACAGGGACACCCCCGAGGTCGTGCAGGTGCACACGAGGTCCGCCTGGGCAACGCCTGAGGGCTCCCCCACCGATGCCTGCATCCCCATGCCCCGGGCACGCTCGACCAAGGCCAGGGCGGGGTCGAGCGTCCGCGACACGATCACGACCTCCTCGAGCGGCACGACCGCCACCATCGCCTCCAGATGGGCGGCCGCCTGGACCCCGGCTCCGAAGATCACGAGCCGCCGCGCGTCTACCCGGGCGAGATTCCGGGTGGCGAGCCCGCTCAGTGCCGCGGTGCGGATCGCCGTGAGCTCGGTGCCGTCGATCATCGCCTCGGGGCGCTGGGTCTCGCGATCGAACAACACGTACGCCCCATGGATGAAAGGAAGGCCGCGCTGCGGGTTGAACTCCGTAAGGGTGACCAGCTTGACGCCCACCCCGCGTTCGCCGGCGGCCGGCATCAACAGCAGCGTGCCGGCCGGGGTCGCCACCGAGGATCGGAGCGGCGCAGATCGCGAAGGGTCCTCGTCACGGAAGGCGGCCTCCAAGGCATCGATCGCCGCGGCCATCGGGAGCACGCGCCGCAACTCGTCGGCGTCGATCAGGCGGATCACAGCTCGCCCAGATACGCCTGCCGCATCAGCGGGTCGTTCAACAGCTCCTGGGCATCGCCCGAAAGCACGATCTCGCCCGTCTGGAGCACGTAGCCCCGGTCGGCGATCGACAAGGCCATGTTGGCGTTCTGCTCCACGACGAAGATCGTCTTCCCGAGCGCCCGGATCTGCCGGATGATCTCGAAGACCTGCTCCACGAGGACGGGCGCGAGGCCCATCGACGGCTCGTCCATCAGCAGCACCTTGGGATCGGCCATCAGCGCCCGTCCCATCGCCACCATCTGCTGCTCGCCGCCCGAGAGCGTCCCCGCCTTCTGCTTGAGCCGCTCGCGAACCCGCGGGAACGTCTGGAGGACCTGTTCCCGGTCGGCCGCGAGCTTGTCCTTGTCCTTCCTCAGGTAGCCTCCGAGTTCGAGGTTCTCGGCCACGGTCATGTTGGCGAACAGACGCCGGTTCTCGGGAACCATCGACACGCCACGGGCGACGAGCTGCATCGTCGGCAAGCCGGTCACGACCTGGCCGTCCAGCAGGACATCCCCTTCGCTCGGTTTCACGTAACCGAGGATGGTCTTGAGCGTCGTCGTCTTGCCGCTGGCGTTCCCGCCCAGCAGGCAGACCATCTCCCCCGGCAGGATCCGGACGTTGACATCGCGAAGGACCGAAACGAGCCCGTAATGCGTGCTGACGTTCCGGAGCTCGAGGACGGGCTCCTGGCCGTCGTGGGGGGCCGGGTCCTCCGTCATCCGGCCGCCTTGGTTCCCAGGTACGCCTCGATCACGTGCTCGTCGTTCGCCACCTCTTCGTAGGAACCTTCCGCGATCTTCTGACCGTAGTCGCAGGCGACGACCCGGTCGGACACGCCCTTGACCACGCGCATGTCGTGCTCGATCACGAGGATCGTGAGCCCGAGGTCGTCGCGCATGCGCACGATGTGGTCCCGGAGCTCGAGGGTCTCGCGAGGGTTCATCCCCGCGGTCGGCTCGTCGAGCAGGAGCAGAGAAGGCTCCGTGGCGAGCGCCCGCGCCATCTCGAGACGCCGCCGGTTCGCGTAGGACAACGAGAACGCGGGCTGGTCCTGCCGGTACCCGGCAAGCCGCTGTCCGAAGAACCCGAGCGCGCTCTCCGCGTGCTCCCGGATCGAATGCTCCTCGCGCCGCATCGACGGCGTGCGGAGCACCGCGCCGAGCACGGTAGTCCGGGAGCGGCAGTGCTGGCCGACCATCGCGTTCTCCAGCACGGTCATGTTGGGGAACAGGTGAACCGTCTGGAACGTGCGGGCGATCCCGAGCTTCGTGATCTGGTTCGGGGTCAACCCGACCAGGCTCTGCCCGCCGAAGACGATGTCCCCGGCATCGGGCGCGTAGAGCCCGGTGATCACGTTGAAGACCGTGCTCTTGCCCGCGCCGTTCGGTCCGATGATGCTCAAGATCTCGCCCTGTTCGACCTCGAAGTCGAGGCCATTGAGCGCGTAGAGACCGCCGAAGTGTTTGGAGACGCCCCGGACCTCCAAGACGTTCATCCGGCCCCCTCACCGACCGGGGTGACCGGCGGCGCGGCACGCTCGTCCCCGGAGACCTCCTCCGCCCACTTGTCTTGCGCCCGCTCCTCTTCTTCCAGCTCGCGAGACCGTCGGATGTTCGGGATCAACCCCTGCGGTCGGAGGATCATGATCGCCATCAGCACCGCCCCGTAGAGGAGGAGGCGGTACTGCGCGAACTCCGAGAGCACCCCGGGGATCCCGATCAACACGAGTGCGCCGACGACCACGCCGGGGATGCTGCCCATGCCGCCCAAGATGACGACCGCGAGGGCGGTGATGGAGACCAGGATCGTGAAGCTCGCGTCGTTCAGCGAGCCGACCTGGATCGCGAAGAGCGCTCCACCGAGCGACCCGACGGCGCCTCCCATCGCGAAGGCGAGGAGCTTGTAGCGCACCGTGCTGACGCCGACCGCCTCGGCGACCTGTTCGTCCTCACGCATCGCGTTCCAGGCTCGCCCGACGCGGGAGTCGGCGAGACGCCATGAGAAGTAGACGGCCACGAGACAGAACCCCAGGACGAGGAAGTAGAACGGCTGCGCGTTGCGGAACTGCAGGTTGCCGACCGGGGCGGCCGGGATCCCGCTCATCCCTTGCGTCCCCCCGAAGAGCCCCTTGAGCCAGTCCGACGAGAACAGGATCCGGGCGATCTCACCGAACCCCAGGGTGACGATCGCCAGGTAGTCGCCCCGCAACCGCAGAACGGGCGCGCCGATCAGGAGCCCCACGATGGCAGCGACCGTCACGATGATCGGAACGGCGACGAAGAAGGAGAGGTGGAAGGAGAACGCGGGCGGGACCAGCCCCACGGTGGTGATGCGCAACCCTCCCGTGAGCACCGCCGTCGTGTATGCGCCGACCGCGAAGAACGCCACGTACCCGAGGTCGAGCAATCCGGCATAGCCGACGACGATGTTCAACCCGAGACCCATCAAGATGTAGATCCCGACGCTCCCGAGGATCTGCGTCACGATCGAGCCGACGAGGAACGGCAGCAGGATCAGGACGAGAGCCACCACGGCGAGCACCCCGACCCGGAGCCGCGCTTCGGTTCCGGCCACGCGTCGAGCGCGGGCGACCACGACCGTTCGCCGAGCCCGCCAGAACGCGACCCCTCCGTACGTCACGACGAACAGGAGGATCGCGCCGAGCCAGGTGAGTCCCAGCGTGATCGGGCTGTACAGCCAGTCATCGCGAAGCCCGAGCTGCGCGAGCGCGGGGTGGACGATGGTTCGCAAGAGGCCGACGGTGACGGCCGTGGCCGCCGCCACGATCGTTGGCTTCCTCACGTCGTCCGGAGCGGCTGAGACGCCGCCGCCGATCGCGCCCAGCGCCGCCCCGAGCACGATCAGCGCCAGCGCACCGACCACGGCAGATCGGCCGAACGTCAGATTGTCCATGAGCTGCGGGGATGCGGCGATGAAGACGCTGCGGGCCGTGTCCTGTCCGACCAGGTTGACCACGCCGACCCCGACGGCGAGCACGACCCCGGCCGTCCCGCCGGCGAGCGCTCCGACCGTGACGCCGCTTCGGATCGGAAGGCGAAGCACCGTACCGGACGTCACCCCGGGACGAGCCACGATGTACCCGACCAGCACGGCCGGGAGCGCGAGGAAGACACGGCCGACCGAGATCTTTCCGACGACGTACGAGGACAGCGTCCCGACCAGACCGACGAGGCACAGGTAGATCGCGACGATCCCCGCGAGTAGCCCCGCGCGGACGGTCCAACGCGCTCCACGGCCAGCGCCCATCTACACCTTCTCCGCCTCACCGGAACCGAGGATCCCGCCCGGCCGGAAGATCAACACGAGGACCAGCACCGAGAAGGTGATCACGTCCTGGAGCTGGAAGGGCGCCGGGATCTTGAACCCCGTGAAGAGGAGCGGCGGTCCGACCGACTGCATCACGCCCAAGATCAACCCGCCGAGGGCCGCGCCGCTGATGCTTCCGATCCCACCGAGGACGGACGCGGTGAACGCCGCGATCCCCACCGCGAACCCGATGTGGAAGTTGACCTGGCCGAAGGTCAATCCGAACTGGACGCCGGCGATCCCCGCGAGGAGACCGCCGAGCGCGAACGTGACCATGATCGTTCGGTCCACGTCGATCCCCATCAGGCTTGCGATCTCACGGTCCTCGGCGACCGCCCGGATGGACTTTCCCGTCCGCGTGCGTGCGATGAACAGCGTGAGCCCGATGACGGCCAGGATCGCGGTCATGATCACGACCACCTGGATCCGCTGCATCGTGATGCCGAGGATCGTCCACGACTTGTCGCCGCTCAGGACGTCGGGAACCGGGTACGCCCTCGTCTGCGGGCCGAAGAACCCGTAGGCCGTGTTCTGGAGAAACAGCGACGCGCCGATCGCCGTGATCAGCGGGACCAGCCGGGGCGCGTTCCTGAGCGGACGGTAGGCGACCCGCTCCAGGAGCATCGCGATGAGGCACGAGGTGAGCATCGCGATCACGAAGACGACCGCGAGGGCCGGATATGGATGACGGTTGAGGAAGCCGCTCGAAGCGTAGGCGTCGGCGAAGAAGAACGAGACGAAGCACCCCATCATGAAGACCTCGCCGTGCGCGAAGTTGATCATGCGCAGGACGCCGTACACGAGGGTGTACCCGATCGCGATCAGGGCGTAGATGCCGCCCTGTGCCACACCCGAGATCACGAACGCCTTCCACGTGGACGGGTCGTAGCCCTCGCCCGAGGGCAACGTCAACGTCTTGTAGGAGCCGATCGCGACGAACGCGACGATGAGGATCGCGAGCAGGATCTGGATCAGCTGACGCAACGGCAGCCGCTGCACGCGGCCGAGGGTGGCGGTCGTCGAACCCGGCGTCGCCTCGACGTCGGTGTCCTCAGCCATCGTCGTCTCCCCAGGGTGCGCGTCACGGGGTGAGCCGTGCTCACCCCGCGACACGCAACTCGGTTCGCCTGATCAGCCCGAGCCCGTCGCCTGCGCGAGCGTCTTCGTTTCGGAGAAGACGGGCTGGCCGTTGCCGGTCGAGCCCTCGATCGCGAGGTTGGGGGCCGCGTAGACGCCGATCGTAACGGCCGTCGCGCAGTCGCCGAGCGGCGTGCACGAGTACGTCGTCACGATCCCCTGCAGGTCGGTCGTCCCCTGCACGGCATCCCGGAGCGCGTTCCGGGCGATCGTGAGGGACCCGTCGGCGTTCTTCACCGCCGCCTTGTCGATCGCCGCCGCCAGAAGGTTCAACGCGTCATAGGCGTGCGCGTGGAACGCGGAAAGCGGCGCCGTCCCGGACAGCTGCTTGTACGCGGGAAGGAATTCGTTGTTGTAGAAGTCCTTCTGTTGGAATGCCGACAGGTTCGGGGCCGAGTAGTACGCGCCGTTGATCGCCGTGCCGGCGAGCTTGATGAAGTTCGACGCGAAGCACCCGTCCGAACCCATGAACGTGGTGTTGGCCAACCCCGCGACCTGGTGCCCTTGCTTGAGGATCAGAGCGCACTCGGCCGTGTAGTCGGGCCCGTACACCAGGTTGGGCGACTTCTGCCCGATCTTGGTCAGCACCGGCGTGTACGACTGCTGGCTGCTGTCGATCACCTCGGCGTCAACGACCTGCCCACCTTGCTTCTGGAACGCGTTGGCGAACGCCGTGGTCAAGCCCTCCGTGTACGGGGACTCGTCGTGGATCGTCGCGGCGGTCTTCGCGTGGAGCTGCTTGATCGCGAAGTCCGACACGACGGCGCCCTGGATCAGGTCGTTATGCGCGGTCCGGAAGTAGTACGAGTTGTGCGTACCCTGCGCGGTGAGCGCCGGGTTCGTGTTGGACGGCGAGATCAGGACGATCCCCTTGTCGCCGAGGATCTTGTCCGCCACGCCGAGCGCGGCGCCGGAGCAGCTGGTGCCGATCACGGCGACGATCTCCGGGTTGGCGGCGAGTTTCGTCGCCCCTGCCTGGCCACCCTCGGCCGAGCACGTGTCGTCCTCTTGCTGGAGCTGGACGGCGTGACCGTCGATCTGGCCGGGCGTCCCGTCGAACTTCCCGTCGAGATGGTCGATCGCGAGCTCGACCCCGTACAGGCTGTCCGTGCCGAGGTCCGCGTTGTCACCGCTCACGGACAGCAGCGTTCCGATCTGGATCGGTGCGCCCGCGGCGATCGTCACGCAGCCGGGCGCTGCGTTGCAGTCCACCGCGGCACCACCCGAGGTGGATCCCCCGGCCGCTGAGCTGCTGTTGGAACATGCGGCCGCGATCATCGCGAACGCTCCGAGGAGCACCAGCGGCGTGAGCCACCGACGATGTCTCATGAAGCCCCCTTTCGTGCTGCACCCTGGGATATGGCCGGTTGGTATCACATCCGCGGGGCGCAGGCCAATCACCACGGAGGACCGTTCCCCCCAAACCGGATACGGGCGAGGAGCTCGGAGGAGATGTGCTGACTCACACGATCCGGCTCCGGAAGGCCTCGGCGAGCTGCAGGGCTGCCTTCGGGTCGCCGGCGACGAGCGGTGCCATGAGGGCCGAACCGACGATGACCCCGTCCGCGAACGCGCTTGCCTCGCCGGCTTGCTCGGGCGTGGCGATCCCGACGCCCACGAGCAGCGGCAGGTCGGTGTACGGACGGACAGCCGCGACCACGTCGCGTGCGGTCACCGAGAGCTGGTCCCGGGCGCCCGTCACGCCGTAGGTCGCGACGCAGTAGACGAAGCCGTGCGAGGCGGCAGCGATCGCCCGGTACCGCTCCGCCGTCGTCCCGGGAGCCGCCAGCAGGACCACGTCGATCCCTCGGGCGGCGCCGAGCGCAGCGAAGCGCTCCGCCTCGTCGACCGGGAGGTCAGGAACGATCGCGCCGTCGACGCCGGACCGCGCCAGGTCGTCGCAGAACGCCTCGTACCCGCGATGGTGAACGATGTTCGCGTAGGTCATGACCGCGACCGGGATCTCGACCGAGGCGTCCACGATCGATGCGAGGACATCGCCGATCCGGGTCCCTCGCTGGAGGGCGACCCGCGACGCCTCCTGGATCACGCCGCCGTCCATGATCGGATCCGAATGCGGGATGCCGACCTCGATGGCGTCGGCCCCAGCCGCGGCGAGCATCCGGAGGAACTCCCCGCCCACGCCCGGGTAGCCGCCCGTCACGTACGGGACGAACGACTTCGCGCCTCGGTCACGGACGGCGCGGAGAGCCGTCTCCAACTGGCCCATCAGCGGCGGCCCATCAACGCGGTTCTCGCTGCCCGTCGCCGGCGAGCGCTGCGCGCACGGTGTCGAGGTCCTTGTCGCCGCGGCCGGAAAGGTTCACCAGTACCCGCGCCCCATCCGGGAGCGGCCGATGCCGGAGCCATCCGATCACGTGCGCCGGCTCGAGCGCAGGGATGATGCCCTCCGTGCGCGCGAGCAGTTGGAAACCGTCGAGCGCGTCGACGTCCGTCGCGCTCGCGTACGTCGCGAGGTCCTCGTCCTTCAGGTACGCGTGCTCCGGGCCGACGCCGGGGTAGTCCAGTCCGGCCGAGATCGAGTGGGTCTCCACGACCTGTCCGTCCGCGTCTTGCAGGAGGTAGCTGAGAGCGCCGTGCAGGATGCCGGGTTGGCCGAGGGTGAGCGAGGAGCAGTGCCGGCCGAGCTCGGAGCCGACCCCGCCTGCCTCCACGCCGAACAACCGCACACCCGGCGCTCCGACGAACGCCGTGAACATCCCGATCGCGTTCGACCCGCCGCCGACGCACGCGACCACGTACTCGGGATCCGTGCCGACCCGTTCGCGATATTGCGTGCGCGCCTCGTCCCCGATCACCCGCTGAAGGTCGCGCACGAGCATCGGGAACGGATGCGGGCCCACAACGGAGCCGATCACGTAGTGCGTGGTTCCCACCGACGCGGCCCAGTCGCGGAGCGCCTCGTTCACGGCCTCCTTCAGCGTCTTCATCCCCGCCGTGACCGGAACGACCTCCGCGCCGAGCAGCTCCATCCGCGCCACGTTCGGCGCCTGCCGATGCGTGTCCTCCTCCCCCATGTAGACGACGCAGGGCAACCCGAGCAGCGCGCACGCGGTCGCGGTCGCCACACCGTGCTGGCCCGCCCCGGTCTCGGCGATGATCCGCTGTTTGCCGAGCCGCTTCGCGAGGAGCACCTGACCGAGCGCGTTGTTGATCTTGTGCGCGCCCGTATGCGCGAGGTCCTCGCGCTTGAGCCAGAGGTCGTAGCCGAGCTCGGCCGAGAGCCGGGTCGCGTGCGTGATCGGCGTGGGCCGCCCGACGAAGTCCCGAAGGAGATCGGCGAGCTCGCCACGGAACCCCGGTTCGTCGCGGAGCTCGAGCCAGGCTGCGGTGAGCTCGTCCAGCGCGGGGATCAACACCTCCGGCGCGTAGCGCCCGCCGTAGGCACCGAAGCGACCGTGTTCGTTGGGACGGATCGTGACGCTCACGCGGTCTCCTCCTGGTCCCCGTCGGGATGGCCGGCCGCGAGCCTGGATCCGGGCCCGTGGACCAAACCGGCGATCGCGGCGGCCGGGTCGGCCGCTCGCATCAGCGCCTCACCCACCAGGATCGCGGATGCTCCGGCCGCGACCGCAGCCGCGACGTCACGCTGGCCCGCGATGCCGCTCTCGAACACCGCGATCCGGCCCGGCGGGATCGAGCGGAGTCTCCCGAGTGCCGCGGGGACGTCCACCTCGAGCGTTTGGAGATCCCGGGCGTTGATCCCGACGATCTCGGCGTCGGTCGCGAGCGCCCGCTCCAGGTCGTCATCCGAATGCGTCTCCAACAGCGGCTCCATCCCGAGCGCCCGAGCGGCCGTGATCATCGGTTCGAGCAACTCGTCGTCGAGGCAGGCCGCGATCAGCAAGACCGAATCCGCCCCTTCGGCGCGCGCCTCGACGAGCTGATCGGGGTCGATCAGGAAGTCCTTCCGAAGCACGGGGATGCCCGCGGCGGCACAGACCAGGCCAAGATCGGCGAGCGACCCGCCGAAATACCGTGGCTCGGTCAGGACCGAGATAGCGGCCGCGCCGCCCGACTCGTACACCCGCGCGAGCGCTGACGGATCGGCGTGGGCGTCGATCGCGCCGGCGCTCGGAGACGCGCGCTTCACCTCAGCGATCACGGCGGGAACCGTCGCGCCGCGCAGCGCGTCGGGAAGGGAGCGCGCCGGCGGGCGGGAGCGGGCGGCAGCGTCGAGCTCTTCGAGCTGGAGCGGTCGTTCGTCCAGCTCACGGCGGATCGTTCCGACCAGATCGGTGAGGAACCCCATGGAGCGGAGAAGTCTACCGGCGTGGCATCAGGCCTCCGCCCAGGCGAGCGCTTCGCCGAGGTCGATCCGCCCCTCGAGCGTCGCTCTCCCGACGACCGCACCGGCGGCTCCCGCGGCCCGGAGCGCGCCGAGATCCTCGAGCGAGCGGACCCCGCCAGCCGCGTACGTCGGCCGGCCGGCGCGAGCGACCCTCCGAACGAGGTCCACGTCCGGACCGCCGAGCCCTCCCACCCGATCGATCGAGGTCACGAGGAAGGCCGGGGCGCGGGCCGCGTGGAGCCAGCCGAGGGTGCTCATCAGATCGAGTCCCTCCGTCTCGTCCGCGCGGCCGGCGCCCCGCGCCCGGATCCGGCCGTCTTCGACCTCGATGCCGACCACGACGTCCGGCCCGGCATCGCGGAGCGCCCGGAGCGTGCCGGTGTCGTCGGCCAACGTGGACGATCCGAGGACGAAGCGATCGGCCCCGGCATCGAGGTAGGCCCGGCCGGTCACCGCATCGCCGATCCCACCGCTCACCTGCAGGATCGCTTCCGGAGCCACGGCTCGGACCGCCGCGACGTCGAGCCCCTGGATCCCGCCGTACGCGAGATCGAGATCCACCAGATGGAGCGCTCGCGCGCCGGCTGCCACCGCGGCGCGAGCCGCCGCGACGGGATCGCCGTCGAACGCCTCGGCCGGACGAGGTCCTTCCGTCGTCGCGAGGGCCAGATGTCCGTGCCAGACGTCGAGCGCAGGCAGGATGAGGAACGTCACGTGGGAACGATACGCGGGCCCGTTAGCCGGACCGGTCCAGCCGACTGGAACCGGCCCCCAGCAGATCGTGCAGCTCCCCCATCAGCGATCCCGCCGCGTCGACGTTGAATGAACCGACCGAGAGTGGGGTCACCCCGGCGGAAGAGAGGAAGCGCAGACGCACGGGTGCGGCCCCCGGATGCGCCTCGAAGAGTTGTTTGAGCTTCTCGAGGACGGCCGGTGTGCACGCGGTCGCCGCCAGATCCACCACGAGCGACTCGCTCCGGAGCCTCGGAGCGTCCGGACCGAGCGCCGGCTCCTTCACCTCGGTCGCGCGGATCTGCAACTCGCGCCCGCGCAGGTCGATCCGACCGGTGACCAGCACGATCGTGTCGGGCTGGATCAGCTGCGGAACGGCCTCGTACACGCTCGGGAACGCGATCACCTCGACACCACCGGCGAGTCCCTCGAGCCGGAACTGCGCGTAGGGCTCACCACGCTTCGTGTACTTGCGGGCGAGCGACCCGATGATGCCCCCGACCGTGACGAGGTCCCCGTCACCGAGGTTGGGCATCTCATCGATCGGGTGGCTCGTCTGCGCCCGGAGCTCGTCCTCCACGCCGAGCAGCGGGTGGTCGGTCACGAACTGGCCGAGCATCTCCTTCTCCTTGGAAAGCAGGAGCCGCTTGTCCAGCTCGTCCCCGAGCAGGACCCCCTCGTCGATCTCACCGAGCCCGGCACCGTCGGTGCCCGCCCCGAAGAGCGAGAACTGCCCGGCAGCCTGTGCCTTGCGGTCGGCGAGGATCGGCGCCGCGACCTTCTCCCAGGCCGCCTGCTCACCGCTCTGCTGCACCATCCCGCCACGCGTGTACCCGAACGAGTCGAACGCGCCGGCGAAGATGAGCGACTCGAGGACGCGCTTCGTCAGCGCTGCCGGGTCGACCCGCCGGCACAGGTCGGCGAAGGACTCGAAGGCTCCGCCCGACCGGCGAGCATCCAGGACGGCCTGCACGACACCCTCCCCGACGTTGCGGACCGCGGAGAGGCCGTACCGGATGGCCCGACGATCGCCGGGGGCGGGGGCGAAATCCATGTCGGACTCGTTGACGTCCGGAGGGAGGACCTCGATCTTCATGCTCCGGCACGCGTACAGGTAGTACGGCTTGCGATCCTTGTCGTCCTTGACCGATGTGAGGATGGCCGCCATGTACTCGACCGGGTGCTGAGCGATCAGGTACGCCGTCTGATACGCGATGAAGCCGTAGGCACAGGCGTGGGCAGCCGGGAACCCGTAGTCGGCGAACGGCTCGATCAGGTCGAACAGATCGGCGGCGAGCCGCTCCGAGACCCCTTGGTCGACGCACCCCGCGACGAACCGCTCCCGCTCCTGCCCGACGAGCTCACGCTTCTTCTTGGCCATGACCTTGCGAAGCGTGTCGGCCTGGCCCATGGAATAACCCGCCATCCGAACGGCGATCTGCATGATCTGCTCCTGGTAGACCATGACGCCGTAGGTGTCCTTGAGCACCGGCTCCAGATCGGGATGCGGATACACCACCTTGCGCCGGCCGTGCTTGCGCTCCGCGTACTCCGTGTGCATCCCCGTGTTGAGCGGGCCCGGACGGTAGAGCGCGACGAGCGCCATGAGGTCTTCGAACCGATCGGGCTCGAGCAACTTGATCAAGCTCCGCATCCCGGGCGATTCCATCTGGAACACGCCGGTCGTATCCCCGCGGCGGAGCATCGCGTAGGTCTCGGCGTCGTCCAGCGCGACGTGATCGATGTCCAGTTCGATGCCTCTCGAGCGAAGGTGACGCAGGGTCTCCTCGATGACCGAGAGCGTGCGGAGCCCCAGGAAGTCCATCTTGAGCAACCCGAGCTGGGCAACGCCGTTCATGTCGAACTGCGTGACCATCTTCTTCGACTCGTCGCGCGAATCCTTCGTGAGTTTCAGCGGGAGGTACTCGACGAGCGGCGCGTCGCCGATCACGACGCCGGCCGCATGGACCGAGTCCTCGCGGCGGAGGCCTTCCAGCGCACGCGCTGTCTCGATGATCTCCTTCGCCTCCGGCTCCCGTTCGTACGCCTCGCGGAGGTCCGGGCTGATCTCGAGCGCTCGGTCGATCGGCTCGTCGCGCCCCATCATCGCGGGCGGATACATCTTGCAGAGGCGGTCACCGACGATCGGGGGGAACCCCAGCACGCGGGCCGCGTCGCGGATGCCCTGCTTCCCCTTGATCGTCTGGAAGGTCACGATCTGGGCCACGCGGTCCGAGCCGTACGTTTCCGTCGCGTACCGGATGACCTCATCACGCCGCCGCTCGTCGAAGTCCATGTCGATGTCGGGCATCTCGACACGATCGGGGTTGAGGAACCGCTCGAACAACAAGCCGTAGCGCAACGGATCGAGATCCGTGATCCGGAGCGCGTACGACGCGACCGAGCCCGCCGCGGACCCGCGGCCCGGGCCGACGCGGATCCCCTGCTCACGCGCGAACCGGATCAGATCCCACACGATGAGGAAGTAGCCGGCGAACCCCATCTTCGTGATGACCGCGAGCTCCGCGTCGACGCGCTCGAGGACCTCCACGGGAGGAGGCGTCCCGTAGCGTTGCTCCACGCCACGTTCCACGAGCTCCCGGAGGTACGCCTCCAGCGCCTCTCCGTGGGGTGTCTCGAACCGTGGGAGCCGGTACTCGGTGCGGTGCTCGACCAGGATCCGCTCCAGCTCGGGGAGCAGCTGCACCCGTTCGGCGATCGCCAGCGTCTGGTCGCACGCGTCGGGGAGCTCCGCGAACACACGACGCATCTCTTCCGCCGTCTTGAGGTAGAACTCCTCCGAGTCGAACCGGAGGCGTTTGGGATCCGACTGCAGCTTCTGCTGCTGGATGCACAGCAAGACGTCGTGCGGTTTCGCGTCCTCTTTCCTCGTGTAATGCAGGTCGTTGGTCGCAACGACGGGGACGCCGAGCTCCCCCGCGATCCGGACCTGCTCACCGATGATCCGGCGCTGATCCGCCAAGCCGTGGTCCTGGACCTCGACGAGATAGTTGCTGGCGCCGAAGATCTCGCGTGCGTCGCCGGCGGCCGCGAGGGCGCGATCGTACTGGCCGTTGACGAGCAGCACTCCGAGCTCCGACGAGAGACAACCCGACAGGCAGATCAGGCCGTCCGCGTGCTCGGCGAGCAGCTGTTTGTCCATCCTCGGCCGGTGATAGAACCCTTCGAGGTGCGCGAGGGAAACCAGGCGGAGCAGGTTGCGGTAGCCGGTTTCATTCTCGGCGAGCAGCGTGAGGTGGTAGTACTTCTCCTCGCTCTCACCCGGCGTGCGATCGAACCGGGAACCGGGCGCCACGTACGCCTCGACCCCCATGATCGGGTTGAGCCCCATCTGCCGAGCCGTTTCGTAGAAGCGGAGCGCGCCGAACATGGCGCCGTGGTCCGTGACGGCGATCGCCGACATCCCGTCGCGAGCGGCCTCGCTGAAGATCGTGGGCGCGTTCGGATTGGAGCGAGGCGCCTCGATCCGCGCAGCCCCGTCGAGCAGGGAGTACTCCGAGTGGGTGTGGAGATGGACGAACCCTGGGCCGGGCATCTGCGCTGGTGGTCGCCTTTCCTAGAGCGTTTTCCACATCGCTCCCGGTCCGATGTGGACAACTTACACGGCTGTGATTCGCAGGGGTCCGAGGCTAGCATGCCTCGGGGCGGCGTCAAGGTCGCTGGTCGAGACGGACCCGCGCGAGCACGTCTGCGAGGTCCTCCGGCAGCGGATCTTCGAGCGAGACCTGCTCGCCGGTGACCGGGTGGCGGAACCGAAGCCGCCAGGCATGCAGGAAGGATCGGGAGAGCCCCACGCGCATCGCCTCGTCACCGCCGCCCCCGTAGGCGCGGTCGCCCAGGATCGGATAGCCGATCGCGCTCAGGTGGACCCGGATCTGGTGCGTTCGTCCGGTCTCCGGCGCCGCCTCCAGTAACGTCGCGCGCGGCATCCGTTCGCGTACCGCGAACGACGTCGTGGCCGGACGTCCGTCGACCCGGTCGACCACGATCTTCGCCGCCCGACGGCCGAGCGGTGCCTCCACACCGAAGCTGTCGTGCGGAACCTGTCCGCGAACCAAGGCGAGGTAACGCCGGTCGATCGCGTGGTGCCGGAACCCGTCTCGGAGCTCCGCATAGGCCTCGTCGTTCTTGGCCACGATGAGCAGTCCGCTCGTTCCGGCATCCAGTCGGTGGACGATCCCGGGACGGAGCTCGCCCCCGGCGGGAGCGAGCCGAACACCCATGCCGAGCAGCCGATTGACGAGCGTCCCGCTCCGTCGGCGAACGGTGGGATGCGTCACGAGCCCACCGGGCTTCGAGACGACGAGCAGATGCTCGTCCTCGAACACGACGGGGACCGGCGGCCGCTCGGGGACGAGCGGGGTCTCCTCGGCGAGATCCACGACGATCTGCTCGCCGCCAGCCAAGCGGAACGATTTCGGTCTCGCCCGGCCGTCCACCAAGACGCCCCCCGCGACGATCGCGCGTTGGACGTCGGCCCGGGTGGAACCGATCGTTGCCGCGACCACCGCGTCGAGCCGCCCCGGGTCTGCGACGAACTCCTTACGCGACATCGTCCGGCGCTCCCGTGGCGGCGTCGGCTGGATGCTCGTCCCGGAACGACGCCCACGCGAGGACCACCGCGCCGATCACGATCGCACTGTCCGCGAGGTTGAACACGGGCCACCAATGCAGATCGATGAAGTCGACCACGTGCCCGGAGAGACCGGGACCGCGGAGGACGCGATCGGCAAGGTTGCCGAGCGCGCCCCCCAGGACGAGGCCGAGCCCAAGCGCGGACACGGCGTTCCGCGATCGGAACGCCGTCAGGACGATCAGCCCGGACACGATCAGCGTCGCGCCGGCGAAGAGCCAAGGCGTCCGCTGCCCCAAGCTGAAGGCGCCGCCGGAGTTCGTCGTGTACCGGAGGGTGAGCACCCCCCCGATCAGGTCGATCGGCCTGTCCGCGAGGGTGTGCGCGGCCCACAGCTTCGTCAGCCGGTCGAGGGCGAAGACCACGGCGGCCGTCGCGAAGAGGATGGTTGCCCCGCGGCGCGCCCGGGCGTACACCGGTCTACCTGTGTGCTTGCGCCTGGGCGTCCTTGAGGCAGAGGCTGACGTACGGAAGGGCCTTCACCCGCGCCTTCTCGATCGGCTTCCCGCAGCGCTCACAGATCCCATACGTCCCGGCGTCGATCCGCGAGAGCGCTCGGTCGATCTTCTGCAGGAGGTCGCGCACGTTCTGCTCGATCGAGAGGTCCTTCTCGCGCTCGAACGTTGCCGTCCCGGCGTCGGCGGACTCATCGTCGAGACCCACGTCTCCCGAGAGATCGGACTGCGTCGTCGCGAAGGAGGTGTCTTCGATCGTGGTCAGCTGCTCATCCAGCTCCGCCCGCTCGTTCAACAGGCGAGCCTTCAGATCGGCGATCTCGCTCGCGGTGAGCTTGCCGTTCGCCATGGCGGCGAAGGGTAGCAGAAGAGAGCATATCCGCCGTGTTCCCGCAGGTCAGGGGACGGATTGGGGAACCGCGAACCCCTCCGTTCGGGACGCCGATCTGGCCCGTAATCGAACGCTCGTTCGAGGGGCGCCGAGGTGCTTCGCGTAGGTGCAGACGTGTAGCATCGCCGATACCGGCAACGACGGGAACGAGTAGCCGGGTCGGTGCGGTACGAGCGAGCCGGGACGGTGGGAGCCGGCGCCGCGCCGCCGGTGAACATCCTCCCCGAGCCCCTGCCCGAACCGGGCGCGGAAGGACCGCGCTCCGCAGTAGACGCAGGCGGGTCCGCCCGTGATCGCGGGAGGCCGTGTTCGCGGCCGGAGAGCGGCCGGGGCCCGTGAGGGCCCGGCAACGCGAGGTGGTACCGCGGGGCCCACGCCTCGTCCTCGCACCGAG
>JALYLP010000667.1 GCA_030774195.1 Actinomycetota bacterium
GTGTCGCCGTCGCGGACGAGGTCCGCGACGGCGTCCCGCATCGACGTGACCTTCGAGCTCATCCCCGCGCGGCCCTCCTCAGGAAAGGACCTCGCCGGGCGACCACCCGTCATCAGGCCCACGGAGCACGCAGAACTCGTTGCCCTCGGGATCGCGCATCTGCGTCCAGAAGCTGTCCTCGACCTCGATGGATCCCCGTTCGCTCGCGCCGAGATCCTTCATGCGCTGCACCTCGTCGGCCATCGACCCGGTGGGGCGCACGTCCAGGTGGATGCGGTTCTTGACCGTCTTCGGCTCGGGAACCGTGACGAACGACAGCATCAGGTCCCCGTCCTGAGGACCGTCGATCTCGATCCCCGACGTCCCCCGCTCGTGCTCGCGGTAGTCGAGCGCGCCGATCCAGAAAGCGGCCGCGGCGAACGGGTCGCCGCAGTCAACGACGACCGAATCGATCCCCAGTCGAGAGCGCCGGGCGCCCTCCGAAACGCCGCGCAGCACGCAGAACTCGTCTCCCTCGGGGTCGGCCATGACGGTCCACCCGGGTCCCTCGTCGACGAACCGGAGCTCGCTCGCGCCGAGCTCCCGGAGCCGCGCAACCTCCTCCGCCATGGTGCCGGCAGACCGCAGGTCCAGATGCACGCGGTTCTTCATGACCTTGGGCTCAGGCACCGGTTGGAAGTACAGGCCGTGCGTCTGCTTCGACGGATCCGAGACGTATGCCCCCTCTTGATCCGACTCGGGATCGAGGTCGAACGCGAGAGCGGCGGCCCAGAACGCAGCAACCCGAACGGGATCGGCCGTGTCGAACGTCCAGGTCGACGGCCGGAGCGCCACTCAGGCACCCACCGACTCGACCTCGGCGACGACCTCCTCGAAGATCCGTAGGGCCTCGCGGGCCTGATCCTCCCGGAACACGAGCGGTGGCGAGACCCGGATGGCGTCGTCGCCGCACGAGAGCATCAGCAGTCCGCGTCGGAAGGCTACGTGCTCGACCGCCTCGGCCACCTCGTGATCGGCGAATCCGAGCCCGATCCACAGCGCTTTGCCCCGAACCTCCCGGATCAAGGGATGCCGCGTCTGCATCTCGCGGAGCCCGTCGAGCAGGAGGGAGCCGACACGGTCCGCGTTCCCGAGCAGATCCTCGTCATGGATCACGTCGAACGTCGCTAGCGCGGCCGCGCACGAGAGCGGGCTGCCACCGTACGTCGACCCGTGCGATCCCAGGTCCCAGACCATGAGATCCTCGCGTGCGATCATCGCCCCGAGGGGCAGACCGCTGGCGATGCCCTTGCCCGAGATGAGGATGTCCGGCTCCACGCCCTCGTGTTCGATCGCCCACATCTTGCCGCTGCGACCCATGCCGCTTTGAACCTCGTCGCAGACGAGCAGGATCCCGTGCCGGTCGCACAACTCACGGAGATACGTGAACCAGCCGTCGGGTGGCAGGACGTAGCCGCCCTCGCCGAGCCACGACTCCACGACGATCGCGGCGACCTCGGTCGGCGAGACGAGCCGCTTGAACACGACCTCGTCGAGGTAGTCGAAGTCGCCGTAGAAGGTGTGGTACACGCTGGGCAGCATCGGTCCGAAGTTGGTGCGGTACTTCGCCTTCGACGCGGTCAGCGTGACGCTTCCCATCGAGCGTCCGTGGAACGACTGGAACATGCCGATCAGGTACTGACGCCCGGTCGCGAAGCGCGCGAGCTTGATCGCGGCCTCGACGGCTTCGGTCCCCGAGTTCGTCAGGAACGACCGAGCCGGTCGGTCGCCGAACGGCGCCATCTGATCCAGCCGCTCACACACCTCGGCATACACCGGGAGGAAGAAGTCGCTCGCTGAGTAGTGCAGCAGCTCGGCCGCCTGACGATCGATCGCGTCGACCACGTTCGGGTGACAGTGGCCGGTCGACGTCACCGCGATGCCCGCGTTCAGGTCGAGGAAGATGTTGCCGTCGACGTCCTCGACGATGGAACCGGCGCCTCGCTTCGGAACGAAGGGGTATGCCCGCGGCAGGGATGGCGACGTGACCTTGCGGTCCCGCTCGATCCACGCCATCGCCCCCGGACCGGGGACCTCGGTGATCAGCTTGGGTCCGACGAACGCCGAGAGCCCGTCGTACGCGAGCCGGGACTCCCCGGCGCTCACTCTGCGATCACCGTCCGGGACTGCTCGCGGAGGTACTGCATCACGTAGTACGGCCCGCCGCCAGCCTTCCCCGTCGTGCCGGATCCTTTCCAGCCACCGAACGGCTGCACGCCCGGCCACGCGCCGGTGGTCGATCCTGCGCGACGGTTGACGTAGATCACGCCGGCCTGGATCCGGTCGAGCCATTCATCGACCTCGGCGGGATCCTCGCTGAAGAACCCGGCGGTCAGCCCGTATTCGGTCTCGTTGGCCTTCTGGATCGCGTCGTCCAGCTCGTCATAGGGCGCCACCGCGACGAACGGGACGAAGAGCTCCTTCTTCCAGATCCAGCTGTCGTCGGGTGCCTCGACCACCGTCGGCTCGACGAAGAGGCCCTTGCCGAGCTCGCCTTCGGTGATCCGCTGCCCGCCGGTGACGATGTTACCGTTCTTCCGTGCCTCCTCGGCCGCTTCCTCGAACGTGTCGAGCGCGGCCTCGTTGATGATCGGCCCGAGGAACACGTCACGCTTCAGCGGGTTGCCGACCTTGAGCTTCTCGGTCTTCGTCTTGAGTTGCGTCAGGAAGTCGTCGTAGACCTCGCGCTCGACGAACACCCGCGAGCACGCCGAGCATTTCTGTCCACCGAAGCCGAATGCGCTCCGCAGGACGCCGTCCGTCGCTTTGTCCAGGTCGGCGTTCTTCGTCACGATCGTCGGGTTCTTGCCGCCCATCTCGCAGATCACGGGCTTGGGGACGTTCACCGCGAAGTTCTTGTAGATGTCCATCCCGACGTTGTACGAGCCGGTGAAGGTGATGCCGCCGACGTCGGGGTGCTTCCACAGCGCCTCACCGGCGACCACGCCTCGGCCCACCACCAGATGGAACGCACCCGCGGGCACGCCACCGTCGCGGTAGCACTCGTAGAGCTTGTACCCGAGCAGCGCCCCCTGGTTCGACGGCTTGAGGACCACGCAGTTGCCCGCGACGAGCGCGCCGGAAGACGGCCCGCCCGAGAGCGCCATCGGGAAGTTGAACGGGCTGATCACGGCCCAGACGCCGTACGGCCGCATCACGTCGTAGTAGTCCCCCGCCGCGCCGAGACCGCTCATCGGGGTCCGGAAGCCGTCGTGCTTCTCCACCTCGTCGCAGTTCCAGCGGATGAGCTCGGCGGTCTCCTGTACGTCGCCGAGCGCCTCCAGGCGGCTCTTCCCGACCTCATACGCCATCAGCGCCGCCAGATCGAACAGGCGCTCTTCCATGACGTCGGCGACCTTGCGCAGGATCCGCACCCGCTCCTGCCAGCCCATCCGGTCCCAGTCGAGCGAGAAGTCCTTCGCGGCCCGAACGGCGTCGTCGACGTCCTCGGCCGTGGCCTGCGAGAAGCTACCGATCACGAGGGTTGCGTCGATGGGAGACGGCTCGACGTAGCGATCGTCTCGCCAGCGTTCCTCACCGTTGACGATGACGGGGTACTCCTTGCCGAGCTCAGCCTTCACACGCTCGGCGGCCTCGTCATAGCTGCGCTGCAGCTCCTCGTTGTCGGCGGACAGGGTTGCGTAGGTGATGCGGAACTTCTGCGCCATGGGAAGCGGCCTCCTTCGGTACGGGTCGGCCTGCCGGCCGGCAGGAATCGTAGCTGTTCCCCAAGAACGACGCCCATCGACGGCCATGTCGGCTGGTCACCGATGGGTCTGTGGAAAACCGGCTTGTCCTGCGTGATTCATCCGGCTCGCGGGCGTACGCTTCGGCTCCCACTGATGAGGCTCGTCACCTACGACCGCGGGGGGCAGCGGCGACTGGGGGCGATCCTCGAGGGTGAGGTGGTCGATCTGCCCGACGCGGTCGGGC
>JALYLP010000668.1 GCA_030774195.1 Actinomycetota bacterium
TCGCGCGCCGCAGCTCCCGCGATCGGCCGGTCCGTCGCGCGATAACCCTTCGATCGTGGTCCCGCTGTCGAAGGAGCCCGTCTTCGCGGATCAGGCCGTCCACGTGGTCGCCCGGAGCCTCGGCGTCGTGCTCGCCTTGCTCGCGGTCGCTGTCGGGTTCGTCATGGTTCAAGATCGTCTTGATCGACGAGACCCCAAGCTCACGCTTGCGCCCGTGCAGACCGAGATGATGGGCTTCGCGTGATCGCGCCTCGCCCCTCGCCTGAGCGGGCGATGCCCGATCCCTCGGAGCTGCTTTCCCTCGAGGAGCGCCACGCATACCTGGCGGTGCCCCGCTGGGGCCTCGGGTCGATCGTCCTCGGCCTGATGGCGCTCGCACCGGGGATCGCTGTCGTGCCGATCGGCCGCATCGTCGTGGCGACCGTCGGTTACCTCGCGGTTTCGCTCGGACCGTTCGCACTGCGTCGGGATCGGAGGGTTGCCCTTCCCCTGATGAACGGCGCCCTGCTGCTCGACGGGATCTACCTCGCCGCGGTCGTCGCGTTCACGGGCGGGGCTGTGAGCCCCCTCCTGTTCCTCGTATACGTCCACGTGGTAGCGGTGACGCTGCTCTGCTCGTATCGGACCGGGCTCAAGATCGCGCTCTGGCACACGATGCTGTTCCTTCTGGTCGTCGGATCGATGGATGCCGGGATCATCGAGGGATCGACGCTCGGTGCTGGTTCGGACCTGGGCGTCGCAACGGCGCTCGCGGTTACGGGGTTGTGGCTGCTCGCGCTTGGCACCGCCACCGCCGCCGCCGCGAGCGAGCGGCAGCTCAGACGCCAGAAGGTCGATCTGGCATCCCTCTCGACGATGGTGGCTCGGATCGACGCCGGCCGGCGGGCCGAAGAGCTCCCGGGCATCCTGTTGGACGCGCTCTGCGACACGTTCGGGTTCGAACGGGGGATCGTGCTCGCCTCACCGGAGGGCGACCTTCGTGTGCTGGCCGCGACCGATCAGGCGCCGCTCGATGAGCTCCCCACGGGGCTCGACCCCCTCATCGAGCGCGTCTGGACCGATCGGGCCCCTCGCTTGGTCCGCCAGATCGATCCCGCGACGGATCCGCGACTGGCAGCGCTCCTCCCGGGAGCTCGCAACCTCCTCGTGGTGCCTCTGTTCCGCGAAGGCGGTCACGCGCTGGGCGCCGTGGCCGTGGAGCGTGGAGGGACGTCGACGGGGATGCGTCGGTGGGTGGTATCGATGGTCGAGCAGTTCGTAGCCCACGCGGCGCTCGCATTGCACAACGCGTGGCTGACCGAGGACCGGGAAGCCCAACTCGAGACGATCCGCGGCCTCGAGCGGAAGCTTCGAGCACACAACCTGGAGCTCGAGGTGAAGGTGGCCGAACGCACCGAGGAGCTTCGCGAGACCATCCAAAGTCTGGAAGAAGTCGACGAACAGCGGCGCCGGCTCCTCGCGCATGTGGTCCAAGCCGCTGAGGAGGAACGGCGCCGGATCGCGAACGACATCCACGATGATCCGGTGCAGAAGATGGTGGTCCTCAAGATGCGTCTCGAACTGCTCGCGAAAGCGAATCCACAACTGCCGGATCTGGACGACGCTCGAGCAGCGGTCCTCGGCACGATCCGCAGCATGCGCCACATGCTGTTCGATCTCCGCCCTCCGATCCTCGACGAGGAGGGCCTCGGGCCGGCGATCCGCTACTTCTTGGAGAACTCGGAGATCGAGTGCGAGTGGTCGGTCGAGGACGAGCTCGTCACCGGGCCCTCGACCCAGACACGGGTCATCTTGTATCGAATCGCCCAGGAGGCGCTTACCAATGCGCGCAAGCACGCACAGGCGGACGAGATCAGCGTGAAGCTGCAGGAGCGCGATGGTGGGGTGTGGATGGAGGTCTCCGACGACGGGGTCGGCTACACACCTGAGGGATCGGTGGTCGCGGCTCCTGGTCACCTCGGTGTCGCCGCGATGCGGGAGCGGGCCGAGATGGCCGCAGGGTGGTGCACCCTACGGAGCCTCCCGGGCGCCGGGACCACCTTGGAGGTGTGGCTCCCGCACGAGGAAGCAGACGACCGCCCACAGCCGACGATGGACGAGGATGCGATGGCCATCTCCTCCATGCGAACGGACCGGATCGCCTGACGGGCCGTTATCCCCCCGGCGCGGACCCCGCGCGCCTCCGCCGGATCGTCGGTCCGACGATCGTCGCCGCGCTTCGTTCATCGGTCGATCGTAGGAGTTCGTGATCGTTCTGCCGGGTAGTTGGCGTCACGATGCGTGTTCGACAGGATGGAGCGATGACCAGTGCCCCCGCAGTGCGCGAGCGATCGTCGGTCACGCGACATGATCGTCTCGGCGGTGGCTGCCGGATCGGCCGACGGTCTCCGCGGCGATGAACATCAAGCGCCTTCGACGGCATTGGGATGCGCTCGGCAAGACGGACCCTCTGTGGGCGAACCTCACGAACGACGACAAGCGCGGCGGGAAGTGGGACGTCGAGGAATTCTTCTTGACCGG
>JALYLP010000669.1 GCA_030774195.1 Actinomycetota bacterium
CGCGCTCGGCCCACTCCTCCTGCATCCGATGCGACGCGTCGGGATCCAGATCGAAGTAGACCGCGCGCGTCTCGGAAGCCTCGAGGGAGTCGGCGTAGTTCACGGCTCGGATGCTGGCGTCGTGCACCGCCGACAGGAACACGAGCGCCACGGTCCGTGTCGGGATCAAGGGCCGGCCGTCGACGCCGATCGTCCGTCCACTATCCACGTGTACCGGAACGTCGGTGACCACGACATTCGCCTCGCGCAGCAAGCCCGACTTCAACCGGATGATGTCGCGGCGGCGGACGAGGTACGCGAACAAGCCTTCGCCGACGACCTCGGGGATCACGACGTTCACGAAGTCGTTGTCCGCGCGGTCGATCGCGCGGATGTACGTGCGAACAGCCGGCAGCAGGCTCCCTCCACGCATCGGGAGCGGTTCGAGGTCGGGTGCGCCGGGCGCGAACGCACGCCAGCGCTCCTGCACTTCGGTCGGGATCGACCCTGCGACGGGATGGACCGCCCGGAACTCGGTCGGTCGGATCGAACGGATCGCTCCCACAGCCTCGGCCGTGGCTGCATCCAGGTCGCGCACGAGCAGCACGATATGGTTAACGCCGCCGTCGCCGACTCGGACGGTCCCGCGGCGGAGCTGCTCCATCGCCGCGGTGTAGTGGCGATGGATCGAGTAGAACGTGAGCACGATGATCGGCATGGCGCCGATGACGATGTACGCGCCCTCGGCGAATTTCGTGTACGTCACGATGCAGAGCACGAGGAAGGTCGCGACGGCGCCGATCGCGTTGATCACCAGCGGCCGTCGCCATCTGTTCGCCCCGCCCTTGCGCTTCTCCTTCAGCCAATGCCGAACCATGCCGGTCTGCGAGAGCGTGAATGAGGTGAACACGCCGACGACGTAGAGCTGGATCAGCTTGTTGAGATCGGCGTCGAAGACGTAGATCAGGAGGGACGCGAACGCCGCGAGCACGATGACGCCGTTCGAGAACACCAGCCGGTCCCCTCGGTTGCTGAATTGCCGCGGCATGAATCGGTCGCGCGCGAGGATCGCCGAGAGCCGAGGGAAGTCCTGGTACGACGTGTTCGCCGCGAGGATGAGGATCGCCGTCGTGAAGAACTGCACGACGTAGAAGGGGAAGCCGCCCCCGAACACGGCGTCGGCGATCTGGGCCACCACCGAGCGCTCCCCGCTCACCGTGATGCCGGCGATGTGGGTCGCGAGGAACGAGATCCCGAGGAACATCGACACGGAGATCACACCCATGATCGCCAGCGTGTCCGCCGCGTTGCGCGCTTGCGGTCGTCGGAACGCCGGCACCCCGTTCGAGATGGCCTCGACACCGGTCAGCGCCGTGGAGCCCGACGAGAACGCATGCAAGATCACGAACAAGCCGAGCCCGCCGGTCGCGGTCGCCAGGCCGGCTTCCGGCACGATCGGGTGCGCGACGGGGGGGCACCCGCCCGTGACGCATCGGAACAGCCCCACCCCGACGAGCGCGGCGATCGACAGGATGAACGCGTAGGTGGGGACGGCAAACAGCGTGCCCGATTCCCGAACACCGCGGAGGTTGGCGAGCGTGATCAGGATGACGAAACCGATCGAGAGCACGACCTTGTGCTGGTTCAGGCTCGGGATCGCCGAGACCATCGCGAACACTCCCGCAACCACGGACACCGACACCGTGAGGACGTAGTCCGTCAGCAACGCGGCAGCGGCGATCAAGCCCGGAAGGACCCCGAGGTTCTCCTTGCTCACGATGTACGCGCCGCCGCCCGAGGGATACGCCCGGACGGTCTGCCGGTAGGAGCTCACCACGATCACCAGCAAGATCGCGATGGCGATCGCGATCGGCATGACCAGATGGCGGGTGGCGATGCTCGCGATCAGCAGGACGCGCAGGATCTCCTCGGTCGCGTACGCGACGGAGGACAGCGCGTCCGAGGAGAACACCGGCAGGGCGAGGATCTTCGGCAGCAGCGTGTGCTCGAGATGGCTGCTGGACATCGCGCGGCCCAGCAAGATGCGCTTGACGATCCCCACCGGGTCGCCGGGCGGCTTCGTTGCGAGGGCCACCTGGCGATTCTAGTAGGAGCTCTCCGCGATCCATCGATACCCGACCCCGGGCTCGGTGAGGATGAGCGCCGGCGCCGCGGCCGCGTCGCCGAGCTTCTTGCGGAGCGCACGGACATAGACGCGCAGGTAATGGCTTTCCTCGGCGTACCCGACCCCCCAGACCCGGCGGAGCAG
>JALYLP010000670.1 GCA_030774195.1 Actinomycetota bacterium
TTCCGCGTGATCTTCACGTAACGTCCAGTTCATAGCGTTCGGACGGCCTCGGAGTAAGCTCGTCGCCATGCGGTCGATCACCATCCTCGGCTCGACCGGGTCCATCGGGACCCAGGCGCTCGACGTCGTGCGCCGGCACCCCGAGCGATTCAAGATCGTGGGTTTGTCGGCGGCGGGGATGAACCAGGAGCTCCTGGTCGGTCAGGCCCGCGAGTTCCTCCCCCCGTTCATCGCCATCGCGGATGAGAACGCCGCTGCCGATGTCAAGGCCAAGCTCGGACAGGTGAAGGGCGTCGAGCTGATCGTTGGCCCCGACGCGGCGGAGGTCATCGCGGCGAAGACCGACGCCGATTTCATCCTGAACGGACTGGTCGGGTCGGCCGGTCTCGCTCCGACGCTGGCGGCGCTCCAGGCCGGGAAGACCGTCGCGCTCGCCAACAAGGAGTCGCTCGTGGTCGGGGGCGAGCTCGTGATGGACCTGGTGAAGGGGGAGCCCGAGCGCCTGCTTCCGGTCGACTCGGAACACGCGGCCCTGGCCATGGCGCTCCGCCACGAGCGTCGCGAAGACCTCAAGCGAGTCGTGATCACCGGGTCCGGCGGACCGTTCCGTGGTTGGACCAGGAGCGAGCTCGGCCGGGCATCGGTCAAGGAGGCCCTCCAGCACCCCGTTTGGTCGATGGGTCCGAAGATCACGATCGACTCCGCGACCCTGATGAACAAGGGTCTCGAGGTGATCGAGGCGCATCACCTGTTCGATCTGGAGTACTCGCAGATCCATGTCCTGATCCACCCCGAGGGCCAGGTGCACGCGCTCGCTGAGTTCCGCGACGGCAGCCTTCGCGCCGAGATGGCGACCGCCGACATGCGGCTGCCGATCCAGCTCGCCCTCGCGTGGCCGGAACGGCTGCCCGATGGTGTGGGACCGGTTCCGCTCACCGACCGCCCGCTCACCTTCGAGCCGGTCGACCGCGAAGCCTTCCCTGCGGTGGACCTCGCGTACCGGGTTGGCGGGCTCGGGCTGACGTTCCCCGCGGTGATGAACGCGGCGAACGAGGTCGCGGTCATGGCCTTCCTGGAGGGGAAGATCCCGTTGACACGGATCGTCGAGATCGTGCAGTCGGTGGTCGATGAGCACGACCCCGCCTCGGTCGTCTCGATCGTGAACATCGAACGCGCGGACCATTGGGGCCGCCAGCGCGCGGTTGAGATCATCGAGGAGCGGTAGCTCCCGTGAGCGTCCTCGCGATCGTCGCCTTCTTCGTCGCCCTGCTCGCGATCATCCTGATCCACGAGCTCGGTCACTACCTGGTGGCCCGGAGGTTCGGGTTCAGGGTCCTGGAGTACTTCGTCGGGTTCGGGCCGAAGCTGTGGTCGTTCCGCCGCGGCGAGATCGAGTACGGGTTGAAAGCGATCCCGGCCGGCGGGTACGTGAAGATCGCCGGGATGAACCCGTTCGAGAACGACGTCCCCCCCGGCGATGAGAACCGGGCCTACGGAGCGAAGCCCGTCTGGCAGCGAGCGCTCGTCATCTTCGCGGGTCCGCTCTCGCATTTCCTGGTCGCGGCCATGATCTTCTCCGCGCTCCTGATGACGACGGGAGAGACCGACCGGACCCGCGTGTCCGTCATCTCGGACGTGCCCGCGAAGCTGGACCATCAGCCGTCCCCCGCGGCGGTCGCCGGGCTGCGGCCGGGCGACGTCATCACTCGCGTGGGTGATCTGGTCACACCCACCCCCTCCGAGATCGGTCCGTACGTATCGCAGCACGCGCAGGAAGCGATCCCGGTCCAGGTCAGACGCGGAGATCAGGTCTTGAACCTCACCGTGACCCCGATCGTGCTCCATCCGGGCACCGATCAACAGTCGGTCAGGCTCGGTATCGAGCTCGGGCCGCAACCCATCGGGTTCTTCCCTGCGATCGCCGGTGGCGTGACAGACGTGGGGAAGTACACCAAGGTGTCTATCGTCCAGATCGGCCATGCCTTCGGCCCCCAAGGTGTCGTTCGGGTCTTCCACTTGCTCTTCGGGGGCGCTCCCCGGGATCAGGGCGACGTCGCGTCCGTGGTCGGGGTCAGCCAACAGGTCGGCGCGATCGGCGCGACAGGGAACTGGGCCGCGTTCTTCTGGGTGTTCGCCTACGTGACGCTCTTCATCGGGATCATCAACCTGGTCCCGTTGCCACCGTTCGATGGTGGGCACCTCGCGATCCTGCTCATCGAGAAGGTGCGCGGCCGGAAGATCGACATGCGGAAGATCGTGCCCGTGTCCGCCGCCGTCTTGCTGTTCCTCGGGTTCTTCGTGATCTCCACGATGGTGCTCGACATCTGGAAACCCGTGCCCATCGGTCCGTGACCAGCAGGAACGATCCTCGGTCCATCACGATTTCTCCATCGCCCTGGCACCCCGCCCTCCGCAGCGCCCGCGTACGATTGGCCCGTGAGCGAGCAGACGGTACTGGTCGTCGACGACGAGGAGGCGATCGCGGAGGCGGTGCGCGCCCGACTCGAGAGCGAGGGCTACCGGGTCGTCGTCGCGCTCGACGGCCCGGAGGCGATCGAAGCGCACCTCGAGCACCAGCCTGATCTGGTCGTGCTCGACCTCATGCTCCCGGGCATGGACGGTTTGGAGGTCTGCAAGCAGATCCAGCGGGACCGATGGACCCCAGTGCTGATGCTGACGGCGAAGACCGAGGAGGCCGACAAGGTCGCGGGGTTCGCGGTGGGCGCCGATGACTACCTCACGAAGCCGTTCAGCTTGCGCGAGCTGACCGTCCGGGTCCGCGCGATCCTCCGAAGGGTGGAGCGGATCAAGGGCGTCCAGGACCAGGAGATTGGTCCGATCGTGCTGCACGGCCTGATCCTCGACGCCGCTCGGCGACGGGTGGAGGTGGATGAAGAGGAGATCGGGCTCACCCCTCTCGAGTTCGAGATCCTGCTCGCGCTCGCGCGCGCGCCCGGCGTGGTCTTGAGCCGTGATCAGCTGATGGATCGCGTCTGGGGTTATCGCGACTACGCAGGTGGCCGTGTGGTCGACTCGCACGTCGCACGGATCCGCCGGAAGCTCGGCGAGGACGGCAACGACCCGCGTTTCATCCGAACGGTCCACGGCGTCGGCTACGCCTTCAAGGAGTGACGCGCGATGGCGATGCGTCCCCTCGAGAAGCTGCCGACGATCCGCGCGAAGCTCGGCTCGGTGATCGTCTTCGCGGTTGCCGTCACGCTGATCGTCAGTTACGTGCTCATCGCGTTCTACCTCCGGAACTCACCACGCGACACCGAGGAGATCGCGGCGCTCGGGCTTGCCGGCCGGGCGGCGCTCGGCCAGCTCGATCGCATCCCGGGCAACACCATGGTCGTCACCCGGGATGCGGATGGGAACGTCACGGTCCAGGGGGCCGACCTCCATCTGCAGGTCCCGACGTTCGACGACGGCGTCCCCCACTGGGGCGTCACCGGCCGCATCACGTACGCGGCCGTGCCCACGACCGGCGGCGGCTGGGTGACCGTACTGCGGCCGTCGCCGTCTCGGGGATCGCTGGGCAGGATCTCGGCGACGTTCGGGTTCCTCCAGAGCGCCTGGTGGCAGTTCCTCCTCGCCGGAGCGGTGGCGGGGTTCATCTCACTCCTGCTGGCGAGGTGGCTCGCGCGCGGGATGACCCAGCCGCTCCGAGACATGGCGGCGGCCGCGCGACGTATGGAGGTGGGGGATTACTCCGTGCGTGTGCGGGCGCGCAGCCGTGATGAGGTCGGTCAGCTCGCCGCGGCCTTCAACCGGATGACCGCCGAGCTGGAGGACCTCGAACGGAGCCGGCGGGATCTGGTCGCCAACGTGTCGCACGAGCTGAAGACCCCGATCGCCGCGATCCGTGCCCACCTCGAGAACCTTGCCGACGGCGTCGAAGTGGCGGACCCGAGGACGCTCCAGCTGATGTTGTCGCAGACGGAGCGGCTCGGGAGGCTCGTCGACCAACTGCTCGACCTCTCCCGGCTGGAGTCGGGCGAGGTTCCGTTCCAGGTCGAGGTCGTCCCGCTGGCGCCGCTCGTCTCCCGCGTGATCTCCGAGATCTCGATGGGTCGCTCGGTCTCGGATGTCCGGATCGAGCACGACGTTCCGGTCCATCTCGCTGCGAAGGCCGACGCCGAACGGATCCACCAGGTGCTGTTCAACCTGGTGGACAACGCGGTCCGGTTTACGCCGCCCGGCGGCGAGATCCGGGTGACCGCCCGTCCCGACGGCGACCGCGTCCAGGTCAGCGTGACCGACACCGGCGTCGGGATCCAACCGGAGCACCTTCCTCGCGTCTTCGAACGCTTCTATCGCGTTGATCCCGCTCGGTCACGGGATGATGGAGGGACCGGCATCGGTCTCGCGATCGCACGGTCCATCGTCGAGGCGCACGGAGGTCGGATCGTGGCCGAGAGCGATCCGGGCCACGGCAGCACGTTCACGTTCGACCTGCCGGCGGTGGAAGCCGCCGTTGCGGCCGATGACAGGAGGGTCAGGTGAAGTCCGCGACCTCGAGCGTCATCGTGTCCACTCCCAACCGCTACGACTACCTCGATCTGACGGACGACCTTCGGCGGGCGATCAAGGACTCGGGCGTCACCGCCGGCGCCGTCGTGGCCTTCTGTGCGCACACGACCTGCGCCCTCTTGATCAACGAATGGGAGGACGGAGCGCTCCAGGATTTCCGGCGACACGTCACGCGGATCGTTCCGCATGACGGCGTCTACTACGCCCACGACGACTTCGACGTGCGGACCCAGAACATGCACCAAGACGAACGCAAGAACGGCCACGCGCACGTCAAAGCGATGCTGCTTTCGGCGACGTCGCACGCGATCCCCGTGATCGCCGGGGAGCCTGGCTTCGGCCGCTGGCAACGGCTGATCTTCTTCGAGATGGACGAGCCGAAGGACCGGACCGTCACGTTCCACGTGTTCGGTTCCTGACGCGGGCTGAGACACTGGCGGTCGGCATGGTCGAGCGGAGGAAGTCCCGGCAGATCCAGCTCGGGCGCGTGGCGATCGGCGGTGATGCGCCCGTCAGCGTTCAGTCGATGACGACGACGAAGACCGCGGACATCGACGCGACGCTGCAACAGATCGCGTCGCTTGTCGCCGCCGGGGTCGATATCGTCCGCGTCGCCGTGCCGCACTGGGAAGATGCCGAAGCGCTCGTCGCGATCGCGGCGAAGTCGACGGTCCCGGTCGTCGCCGACATCCACTTCCAATGGAAGTACGCGATGGCTGCGCTGGAGGCCGGCGTTCAAGGTCTGCGCATCAACCCAGGGAACATCAAGTACCAGGACAAGGTTCGGCTGATCGCGCGGGAGGCCAAAGCGCGGGGAGTGCCGATCCGCATCGGCGTGAACGCGGGATCGCTGCAGCAGGATCTCCTGGCGGCGTACGGGAGTCCGACACCCGAGGCGCTCGTCGAATCGGCGCTGCAGGAGGCGCACATCCTCGAGGACGAGGATTTCAGCGACATCAAGATCAGCGTGAAGCATTCGAGCCCGAAAGTGATGATCGAGGCCTACCGCATGCTGGCCGAGGGCTGCGATTACCCGCTGCATCTCGGTGTTACGGAGGCCGGTCCCATGCCGATGGGCGGGGTGAAGAGTGCGGTCGGGATCGGGACCCTTCTGGCGGACGGGATCGGGGACACGATCCGGGTCTCGCTCACCGACGACCCGGTCGAAGAGGTCAAGGTCGGTAACGCCATCCTCCAGTCCCTCGGACTTCGCAAGCGCGGGCTCGACCTGGTCGCGTGTCCCTCGTGCGGCCGAGCGGAGATCGACGTGCTCGCGTTGACGAAACGGGTCGAGGCGGCCATCGAGAAGGAGAAGTTCGGCGTGCCGATCCGGGTCGCCGTGATGGGTTGCGTCGTGAACGGGCCCGGCGAGGCTCGCGAGGCAGATGTCGGCATCGCGAGCGGCAACGGGCTCGGCTTCATCATCCGGCAGGGGGAGGTCGTCGCCAAGGTCGGCGAGGACGCGCTCGTGGACGCGCTGTTGATCGAGGCGAGGAAGGTGGCGGCCGAGAAAGCCGCCGCGGACACCGAGGGGTGACCCGTCTCAGACGGACACCGGCGAGCCGGCTCGCTCGGTGCGCGAAGTCGCCCGCGCTGCGACGAACCAGCTGATCAGCACGCCGACGGCTGCGACGTTGCGGGTCAGGACCAGCAGCTTCACCCAGCCGCTCGGCGCGGACGCCTGGTCGGGCCACGCGAGCGCGAGCAGTCCTGTGAGCACCACCGCGACCGCTGCGACCGTCGCCGTGCGCCCGTCGCCGTCGTCTCCCTCGAACGCGAGCGCCGTCCACGGCAAGAACCACGCCGCGTACTGCAACGAGAACACCGGTGAGAAGACGGTCAGCGCGACGACGGCCGCGAGCGCCGCGCCGCCGGCCGGATCGTGATC
>JALYLP010000671.1 GCA_030774195.1 Actinomycetota bacterium
GCGTCGTGTCCGTCATCAGCCCGTGGAACTGGCCGTACACGATGCCGGGCGAGATCCTGGCGCCGGCGATCGCGTACGGGAACGCCGTCGTCTGGGCTCCGGCCCCCACCACGAGCGTCTGCGCGGCTCGGTTCGCCGAGTGCCTGGAGGATGCCGATCTGCCGCCGGGGGTCGTGAACATGGTGACCGGTCCCGGCCCGGTCGTCGGCGACGAGATCGCCGCCGATCCCGGCACGCAGGCCGTGGGGTTCATCGGCTCGATCGCCACGGGCCATATCGTCGCCGCCCGCGCCGCCGGCAAGGAGTTGCTGCTGGAGATGGGCGGGAACGGGCCGCTCGTGGTGATGGAGGACGCCGACCTGGACCGGGCGGTCGCGGGAACGCTCGTGGCGTGCTTCCTGAACGCGGGGCAGTCGTGCACCGCCGGCGAGCGGATCCTCGTCCACGAGGACGTTCGCGACGCCTACCTCGGCCTGCTCACGGCGGCGATCGAGCGGGAGATCCACCTGGGGGATCCGTTCGACGACGCCACCACGATGGGGCCGGTGAACAACGAGCCGACCGCCGAGAAGACCGAGCGGCACGTGGCCGACGCGGTCGAGCGCGGCGCCGTCCTCGTGACCGGCGGCAAGCGAGCCCCGCACCACGGCAGCGACCTCTTCTTCGAGCCGACCGTGCTGGACGGTGTGACCGAGGACATGGCGATCGCGCGGGAGGAGACGTTCGGTCCCGTGGCGCCCGTCACCGCGATCCGGAGCGAGCGGGAGGCGATCGATCTGGTGAACGGCTCCGAGTACGGGCTGCTCTCCGCGATCTTCACGAACGACCTGGGCCGCGGGCTCCGGTTCGCCGAGGCGGTGCGGACCGGGTGGGTGAACGTGAACGAGGGGACGAACTATTGGGAGTCACACCTGCCGTTCGGCGGCGGCGCCGGCTCGCGGAGCGGCGTCGGACGGGTCGGCGGCCGGTTCTCGATGGAGCGCCTGACCGAGCTCAAGACGATCGTCGTCGATCTGGGCTGAGTTGTTGATGGCGCAACGACCGCGTTGCAGGCGCAACACGCGTCGATAGCATCGAGGCCTCCATGCAAGATCGCGCGCAGACGGTGATCGTGGGTGCCGGCATCGTCGGCGCCTCGGCCGCATATCACCTGGCCGAGCTGGGCCAGGCCGACGTCCTGGTGATCGACCGCGGACCGCTGTTCGAGACCGGTGGGTCGACGTCGCACGCACCCGGGTTGGCTTTCCAGACGAACGGCTCCCGCACGATGTGCCGGATCGCGCAGGACTCCGTTCGGCTCTACGCGGACCTGGACGTCGACGGACAGCCGTGCTGGTACGGGGTCGGCGGGATCGAGGTCGCCACGAGCGAGGCGAGGATGGCGGAGCTGCGCCGCCGGCGCGGGTGGGCGCGTTCGTACGGGATCGAGGACACCGAGCTGCTCACCCGCGAGCAGACGGCCGAGCGGATCCCGTTGCTCGACCCTTCGACGATCCGGGGTTCGTACCTCGTCCCTTCCGACGGGATCGCGAAGGGGGTCCGGATCGCCACCGCGCTCGCCCGCCACGCAGGCGAGAAGGGCGTGGCGTTCGAGGGCGAGGTCGCGGTGACCGGGTTCGACGTCGCCGAGGGACGCGTCCGAGCCGTCCTGACCGATCGCGGGCGGATCGAGTGCGAGCGCGTTCTGATCTGCGCCGGCATCTGGGGGCCGACGGTCGGTGCGATGGCCGGGGTCCCGATCCCGTTGCTCGCGGTCCAGCACCAGCTCGTGTGGACCGACCCGCTCGAGGAACTGGCGGGTGAGGCGCGCGAGATCGTCCACCCGATCCTGCGGCACCAGGACTTCGCGATGTACTTCCGGCAGCACGAGGACCACTACGGCGTGGGGAGTTACCACCACGAGCCGATCGCGACCTTGCAGTCCGACCTCCCCGCGCCCGGCGGCGAGCTCCAGCCCTCGTTGATGCCGTTCACCGCGCGGGACTTCGACGACGCGGAGGCCGAGGCCGCCCGGCTCCTCCCGGCACTCGCCGGGACGATGCGCCCGGCCGACCCGGCCCGTTCGCTGAACGGGATGTTCTCGTTCACGCCGGACGCCGGCTCGATCGTGGGCGAGAGCGCTCGTGTTCGAGGCGTGTGGATCTGCGAAGCCGTGTGGGTCACCCACGCGGGCGGGATGGGCCGGCAGGTCGCCGAATGGATGGCGACGGGCGAGTCCAGCTACGATCTGGCGGAGGCCGACGCCAACCGCTTCTACCCGTTCCAGACGACCCCGCCGTACGTGCTCGAACGCGGGAAGCAGCAGTACCGCGAGGTGTACGACATCCTGCACCCGCTCCAGCAGCCCGCGCGCCCGCGCGGGCTCCGGCTGACGCCGTTCCACCAACGGCACGTGGAGCTGGGCGCCAAGTTCTTCACCGAAGCGGGGTGGGAGCGCCCGCAGTGGTTCGACGCGAACAAGGTCCTGAGCGGCGCGGCGTGGGAGTCCCGCACCGGCTGGTCCGCGCAGAACTGGTCGCCGGCCGTCGGCGCCGAGCAC
>JALYLP010000672.1 GCA_030774195.1 Actinomycetota bacterium
CTCACCGACGGCGTGCCGATCATCAGCGTGAGCGACGTCTCGCGCTTGCCGGTCGCCGAGGCGATGACCTCGTACGTCCTGCGATCCACCACGCCGATCTCGTCGATGATCGCCATCGAGGGGTCCAACCCTTCGAGCCGGTGGGCCTCGGCGGGGAGCACCTGGAACGTGGACCCCGTCGAGGGGACGTACAGGCGGTCCTGGAAGATCTGCGTCCGGTCGACCAGGTCCTCGGAGAGCTCGGTCATCCTGGTGGCCGCCCGGAACACGATCCTCGCCTGCCGCTCGTCGGCAGCCACCACGACCACCATCGCGTCGTCGACGCCGTCGGCGTGAAGCCCGTACAGCCCCAGGGCGGCCCCCAGGGCGGACTTGCCGTTGCCACGCGGCAGGGACCACAGGGCGAAGCGGGGACGGGGGTCGTCGAGGACGCCGTGAACGAGCTCGGCCTGCCACGGGCGCACCTTCATCGGCTTGCGGGCGCCGGTGCCCTTGGGGATCACGACGAACCGCTCGAGGAACGCGACCGCCCGGGCGCCGCCGGCCTTCGGGAGTCCGCTCAGATCCAGCGGCTCGGAGCTCGCGGCGGACTTCGGGCCCTCTTTCACCGCGCTGGCCCCGGGGGGAACGGAAATCTAACTGGCTCCGAAACTCTTGGGGTCCACGCGGCGGGGGCGGCCAAAAAATCCCGGCTTCGCTTTCGCATCACGCGATCACGATCATCGGCCCGTCGGGCCCGCTCCCGTCGGATGCCCCACGGGCAGCGTCACCCTTGGCGAGGTTGCATCGCAGGCACGCCACCGTCTTGTTCTCCCGCCTGTTCGTCCCTCCCCTCACCAGCGGCACGACGTGGTCGATGGTGAGCGGGTTGTTCGGGGTCGCGGGGGTCCCGCAGTACGTGCACCACGGCTGGGCCCGCTTCATCTCCCGGGCGATCCGCTCCTGCCGTGATCCCTTCCGCATCTGTCGGTCCACCGCGTGCTCGGGGCATCGGCTGGCGCCGGTCACCGTGTTCGGGCATCCATGCACGATGCATGGGCGGGGCAGGTTCACCGGACCTCACTGGGCATGAGCCAGACCCCCACCCCCACGATTGCGGGGGCCTGGCCACGGACAGCACGCGGTGAAGGAACGCCCGATGAGTAGGGCGTCCTGGGGGTCGCGCACCGCCCTTCACCCATCAGAGCCCCCAGGTTTACAGACGGCGCCGGGCCACCGACAGCAGCGGGGTCCGGTCGGCGGCGGGGTCGGCGATCGCACGGATCGCCAGGATCTTGGCCTCGCGGTACGCCGGGAAGGCGGTCACCGAGAGTTCGACGAGCTTGGCCCTGATGCGTTCGACGCGGGTCCGGTCGGTATTCCACGAATCCTCGACGGGGACGAACCCAACCGACAGGCCCGTGGCCGCGCCGTCGCGGATCAGCTCGAGGACATCGTCGCCGGCGGCGGTCTTGGAGACCCGGAGCTCGGCCTGCAGGCCCGCGTCGTCTTCGGTGAACCGAAGCGCCCGCCCGATCGGCAACGTCTCGCGGTCGTGAACGGCCATGAGCGGAACTTGCGCGGGGTCGGTGTCGGCGAACGCGCCCCGGCGGAACGTCTCGATGTAGTTACCGATCTTGGCCTCGGTGTCGTACGGGACGGCCAGGCCCGTGAGCGTTCTACCGTCCTCACGTTCCTCGAGCTCAAGGGCGAAGGTGCGGATCTCGAGCGTCATGACGTCCCTCCCTCCACGGCCACCAGCGCAGGGCGAGCTCCGCCGGTGGCCATGGGTGGGAGGTCTTCCAGAGCACGAACCTCGTCGATCGTCAGCCATCCGGAGGCGATCGCGATCTGGTGGGCCTGGTAGCGCTCCAGCGTCGTGCCCCGTAGCAAGCCGTTCACGTTGAACTGAACACGCTGGCCGCGCGGTAGCAATGTCCCCATCGCCTGCTCCAACCTGATGATCCAGGGCTGCAGCGAGTAGCGGACGAAGTCGAGGGCGCGGCCTTCCACCGTCGCATACGTGAGCGAGTTGCCGGACTCGCCCGAGATCATCTCGACGGGCACGCCGAAGGTGCGCGCGATCTCGGCGACGCCCAACTTGCGGCTCTCGACGAACTGCGACTCCTCCGGGGCGATGCTGATCGGCGTCCACCGCGCCTCGCCACCGCCGACCAAGATCGGCTCGCGCTTGCCATGTGTCGCGGCGGTGAGCAAGGTCTTGATCCTCTTCACGTCCTCGTCGGTCCCCAGGTGGCCCTCGGTGCTCAACACGCCCGACGGCGACGCGCCCTCACTGAAGAACTGGCGGCCGAACCTCTGCGTGGCGAGCCCCAGGCCGATGGTTTCCTGGGCGTACGCGATCGGACTGAGCCCGACGGCCGAGCCCGGATACACGAAGGCCCGGACGTGCCATAGGTCGGACGGGTCGACGAGCCGGCCACGGTATCGGTAGGTGATGGTCCCGTTGGTGTCGGTGTTCACGTTGACGTCGTCGGGGTTCACGAGCTCGACCTGGCTGGGCGTCAGACGCGGACCGGATCGGGCGGTGATCAATCCGTAGGCGTTCCCACGAAGCAGGAGCGACACCATGACGCCGTAGACCCACTCGACGAGGGACCACCCGCTCGCCGGGGAGGCGATGAGCGAGGGGGTGGGGATCTCCTCGTCGTTGCGGAACACATCGACGGGCAGCGTCGAGACGGTGTCGCTCAACAATCGGACGCACGCCCAGACGCTCGACAGGCGAAGCGCCGTCTCGGTCGTCACCACGACGTCGGCGAACGTGCCCGAGTTGAGAAGCTCGGCGGGGACGATGAAGTCCGACCGTTGCTCGACCTTGCGGAACCACGCCATCTACGCGCCCTTCACGTTCGGGAGAGGACCGGGCCAGTGGATGAGAAACCCGGCCCCCTCCACGCTTCACTCCGTCGGCTTCGCCTTCTTCTTGGTGGCCGGCGCGACGAGCTCGAGGTGACCGATCGAGAGGTACGACTCGACGTCGGCGCGCTCCGCCTCGAACGTGTCGCCCGGTCGGTAGATGACGTCGTCGATCGCGAACGTGAGCTTGTTCGGCACCTTGACCTTGACGATCGCCATTAGGTGGCCGCCACTCGGTACGCGCCGCCGACCTGGCGGACGTGGAACAAGACGTTCATCTCCACGCGCAAGTTCGTCGTGTTCGACGCGAAGCCCGTGTACGGGTCGGCGTCGAAGCGCATCGAGCCGACGTACAAGATCCCCAGCATCTGGGGGTCGTAGAGGTAGAGCGGATCCGAGCCGCCGCCGATCCGCTCGACGACGTCGAGCCCGAACAGTGGGGAGCTCGTGCCCTGATCGCGACCGATGAACCGATACCCGCCCGCGTCAGCCAACAGGTCGAGTGAGGCCGCGTCGGTGGGGTTCAGGACGGCGAGGGTCGGAGATGCGCCGGCGGCCCGCATGACGCCGATCGCCGTGCGGATCTTGTCGACGAGCGTGGTCCCCGTGTTACCGAACGAAGGCGTGGCCGCGACCACCTGCGCGAGCACATGGTTGTCGAGAGCCTTCGAGATCTGGAAGGTCCCCTCCGAGTTCAGGAAGTCGGTGAACGCAGGGATCGACTGCAGGATCTGGTTCGGGATCGTGGGGATCACCACGGCCATCTGAACGAGATCCTCGGAGACTGCCGAAACGCTCACGTCCAAGGTCGCCTTCGCGGCGGTCGAGTTCAGGTTCCGCTGGACCGTGCCGGTCAGCGTCCGCGAGGCCTGTCGGAAGTCCTGCACGCTCGAGCTCTCGCCGGCGGAACGGGTGACGAGTCGGCTGTAGACGAAGCGCTTGTCCTGGCCGAGCGGCGAGATGATCGACGGCGCGCGTGCCCAGGATGCGACTGCGGGCAATGTGCTCGCCCGTGTCTCGACGAGGTCCTCGGGGGGGATCGTCACCGAGGGGTTCTCGGTCAGGTTCCAGCCCCTGTTCAGGACGACGTCGGCGAGGGTGCGACGTTCGACGTCGGGCTCGCGCGTCGCTTGTGCGCGCGTCTCGGCGATCTCCTTCTCGAGGTGGGCTTCAATCTCGTCGTCGACCTCGCGGGACTCCGCGATGCGTGACTGATAATCGGCGGACTCTTCGGAGGTGAGGTCGCGCGTCTCTTCGGATGCGCGCGTGAGGATGGCGTCTGCGGCGGTGCGCGCTTCCTCGCGCTTGGCCCGCAGGTTTTCGAGGACGGACATGGTTCTCCCTT